>CAYVJJ010000025.1:0-9897 GCA_964451655.1 uncultured Mycobacteriaceae bacterium
CGCTCACCGCCCAGCGGGTCACCGGCATCGTCTCGCGCGGGGGCTCGATCATGGCCGCATGGTGCCTGGCCCACCACCAGGAGTCGTTCCTGTACACGCACTTCGAGGAACTGTGCGACATCCTCCGCAGCTACGATGTCACGTTCTCGCTCGGCGACGGACTGCGTCCCGGCTCGATCGCCGACGCCAACGACGAGGCCCAGTTCGCTGAGCTGCGCACCCTGGGTGAACTCACACGGATCGCGAAATCCCGTGGCGTGCAGGTGATGATCGAGGGACCCGGGCACGTTCCGATGCACAAGATCGCCGAGAACGTGCGGCTGGAGGAGGAGTGGTGCGAGGAGGCGCCCTTCTACACCCTCGGCCCGCTGGCCACCGACATCGCGCCCGCCTACGATCACATCACCTCCGCCATCGGGGCCGCGATGATCGCTCAGGCCGGCACCGCCATGCTCTGCTACGTCACCCCCAAGGAGCATCTGGGCCTGCCGGACCGCGACGACGTGAAGACCGGCGTGATCACCTACAAGATCGCGGCGCACTCGGCTGACCTCGCCAAGGGGCATCCGCGCGCGCAGGAACGGGACGACGCATTGTCCAAGGCGCGCTTCGAGTTCCGTTGGATCGACCAGTTCAATTTGTCGCTGGACCCGGACACGGCCCGCGAGTTCCACGACGAGACGCTGCCCGCGGAGCCCGCCAAGACGGCGCACTTCTGCTCGATGTGCGGGCCCAAGTTCTGCTCGATGCGCATCTCCGCCGACGTCCGCGCGTTCGCCGAGGAGAACGGCCTGAACACCCAGGAGGACATCGACCGGGTGATCGCGCAGGGCATGGCAGACAAGTCGGCTGAGTTCGCCGATCAGGGCTCCAGGGTCTATCTGCCGCTGGACGAGGCGGACGGCACGGACCGGGGCGCCCGCGCAGTGCCGGCGGGGAGCACCGCTTCGAGGACGGCGCGCGGGTGATCGACCTGCCGGCCCCCGCCCCCGGCCGCACCCCGCTGCGCGCGCTGACCATCGCGGGCTCCGACAGCGGCGGGGGCGCGGGCATCCAGGCGGACATGCGCACGATGGCGATGTCCGGGGTGCACGCGTGCGTCGCCGTGGCCGCGGTGACCGTGCAGAACACCGTCGGGGTGACCGACGTCCACACGATCCCCCCGGACGTCGTGTCCGAGCAGATCCGTTCCGTGGCCGGCGACATCGGCGTGAGCGCCGCCAAAACGGGCATGGTGGCCGTGGCGCCGGTGATCGAGGCGATCGTGGAGACCTGCCTCGAGGTCGGCATCGGCGGCGGCCGGGGCGGCGCCGCCGGGGACCGTCACCGCGCGGCTCCGGTCCCGTTGGTGGTGGACCCTGTGTGCGCGTCGATGCACGGCGATCCGCTGCTGGAACCGGATTCGCTGGCGGCGCTGCGCGACCGGCTGGTACCGCTGGCCGGCCTGGTGACGCCGAACCTGGACGAGGTGCGCCTGCTGACCGGCATCGAGGTCACCGACCGCGCCACGCAGCGCGACGCGGCGCGGGCGCTGATCGACCTGGGCCCGCGGTGGGCGCTCGTGACCGGCGGGCACCTGCGCGGCGGCGGGCACGGCCCGACGGCCGAGAGCACCGACCTGCTGTACGACGGCGACGAGTGGTTCGAGTTCTCCGGCCCGCGGGTGCACACCGGTGACGACCACGGCGGGGGGGACACCCTGGCGGCGGCGATCACCTGCGCTCTGGCCGCCGGTGCGTCGATGCCCGATGCCGTCGCCCACGGCAAGGACTGGGTGACCCGCTGCCTGCGGGCCGCCTATCCGCTGGGCGCCGGCCACGGGCCGGTCTCCCCGCTGTGGAGGCTCTCGCCGGACGTTCCGTGAATTACGACCCGAATTCGCCGCCTCCGGGTATATTCAATGTCTTTTTCCAGTGCTAGAATTACTGTCTCTGACGGACACTCGACTGCATCGGCACGGTGACGGGCCATGGCACGTTTCGGACTGGCGGCCACCGCATCAGGTCGGCCCCGGCGGCTGGGGACGCGGCACCAGCGCGACCCTCCCCCGCACAGGCCGCCGGCCGACCGGCCTACAGCGCGCGGCGGCGCACCGCACCGCCGCGCACCATCCTCATCGGGGGCTCCCCGGAAACGGATCGCCCGCAGAGCCCCGCACGTGCTGGTTCAGCACACCGCATCCGGAAGCGATCCGCACCCTGCCCACGCCGACCGGTGCCGACGTGGGTGCATCTGAAGGGAAAGATCATGAGCACCACTTCCACTCGGTTACGCCGAGCGACCAGGGCCGGCGCCGCCGTCGCCGCAGGCGGCGCGGCGGCGGCCGCGGTGGCCGTACTGGCCGCCCCGGCCGCGTCCGCCGTCGAACCCACCTCCGCCACGGTGAGTCCCGGGATCAGTTTCGGGCGCACCCCCTACGGCACCAGCTGCACCTACAAGGTGTCCGCCACCGCCAACTGGTGGGGTGACGCGTACTTCGACGTGCGTGCCCCCGACGGCAGTTGGCACTATCTCGGCAGGGTGACCGACCTCAACCCCCATCAGGTCGCGACCATGGACTGGACCCCGAGCCACGGGCCGGGTTCCTACACGATCGCGGTCAACGGCGCCGGCCACGGCGTCGCAACCACGTCGCCCCAGGTCGGGACCGGGGTCAATCTGGGCAGCATGTGCTTCGTGTTCTGACGGAGTGCATTCCGCGCACGGACAGCAGGTGTGCGGGGCGACCGTCCGGCCGCCCCGCACACCGCCGCGTCTACCGTTTCGGCCCCTCCACGCGGTACATCCGCAGGTCCTCGGGAACGCCCCGCGGGCGGGTGAGGAAGAAGCGCCGGTGCTCCTTGAGCCGCAGCCCCTGCTCGTCGAGCCACTGCGGGTCCAGGGCCTCGCGGATCACCTCGGACACGATGAGATTGCCGTCGCGGCCGGCCTCCATCATGCGGGCGGCGATGTTGACGTCCACGCCCAGCCAGTCGTCCCCCATGCGGCGCGGGTGGCCGCTGTGGATGCCGACCCGGATGACCGGGCGGTAGCCGTCCACCTCCACGTTCTCCAGCGCAGTGCGCGCCGCCACCATCGCCTCGACAGCGCGGGCGGGCGAGCGGAACTCCGCGAGCAGCCCGTCTCCCATCCGCTTGACCACCCGGCCCCCGCGCGCGACGATGGCCGGCTCCACCGCGGCCGCCACCGCCCGCAGCAGGCGCAGCGTGGCCTCGTCCCCGGCGTCGAGCGCCCACGAGGAGAACGAGACCAGATCGGTGAACACCAGCGTGACTTCGGCGTCGCCCTCGCCGCGGCCGGTCCACTCGCGCAGCGCCTGCCACACCTGCAGCGCGGCGAATCCCGCCTCCTTCGAGGCCCCGTTGGAGTCCGGGAACACCTTGCCCGCCACGCGCGCCACCGCCCGGGCGCCGCCGTCACCGGACACCGACAGCGGATCCCCGAAGCCCTGGTCCCCCGGCAGCACGCGCCGTGCACGCCGCACCAGCTCGACGAGCTGAGGGGACCGGTCGATCCGGCGCATCTGCACACGGACGTCGTCGACGAGCCCGCTGTTGCGCAGGACACCGCCGCCGTCCGGCACGGCGTCGTCGGGTCCTGCGGCGTCGCCGGCGGTGCTGCCGTCGTCTCCGTCCCCGGCCGCTCCGCCGGCCCCCGAATCCATGCTCACGCCCCCAACACTATGCGACTCGGCGCCGTCACGAGAGCAGCCGACGGCGCCCGATCACGCGTCGCGCTTGTTGACCACCGCGAGGCTGATCACCGCGACGACGGCCGTGAACACGGTGAAGTACACCAGTCCGCCCCACGGGCCCCAGTGGAAGTCGGCGCTGTTGGCACCGTGCGCGTCGAGGAAATGGTTGATGTTGGCGAACGGAAGGAACGCGTAGATGTCCTTGCCGATGTCGCCGAACAGCAGGAACAGCTGCTCGATGATCAGCGGCCACAGCACGAGCAGCGCGATGGCGGCGGCAGTCTGGCGCAGCAGCGCGCCCACGGCGACGGCGAGCACCGCCGCCAGCGCCGCATAAAGGACCAGGCCGTACAGCACCCGCCACGTGTCCCCGTCCAGCTCCATCTGGATGGCGGGCCCGGACCCGGCGATGCCTTTGGCCAGGAAGAACGCGCCGAACGACGCGATGGCGACCACCACGGCGGCCACCACCGCCACCACGGCGGCCTTCACCGCGATCACCAGCGACCGGTTGGGGACCGCCTGGAACGTGGTGCGGATGACGCCGAACCGGTATTCGGTGGTGACCGTGAGCGCCGCCATGATCATCACCACCATCACGCCGAACCCGCTCACTCCTCCGGTGGCCGTGGTGGCGGTCAGCGTGAAGGCGTCCGCCCCCTGCGTGGCCTCCGTGTTGTGCGACAGCACCGCCATGAGCACGGCGATCCCCAGCCCCAGCGCCAGCACGAGCGCGGCGCACCACCACGGCGAGCGGGTGGACGTGATCTTGATGCGTTCCGCGGCGACGACACCCATCACCGCACCTCCTCGTCTGCACTGCGGGCGGAGCCGGCCGGGCCAGGGGCGGCGTGACGGCCTCCCCCGGAACCGGCGGGCACGGGCGCGGGCTGATGGCCGAGCATGGCCGCGGCGTCGGCGCCGTGGTACTCGACCTGGTCGCCGGTGAGCTTCATGAACGCGTCCTCGAGCGAGCCGCTCTGACCGGCGAGCTCGTGCAACGCCAGAGACCGCTGCGCCAGCAGGTCGCCGATGTGGTCCGTGGTGGCGCCGGAGACCACCAGGTGCGGCGGGTTGATCGCGTCGGCGGGCGCGGAACGCACCGCCAGACCCGACTCACGCAGGCAGCGCTCGATCTCGTCGAGCCGGGGCCCCCGCACGCGCACGGTGGTGTCGGTGGCGAAGTCCACGAACTCGCTGACCGACGAGTCCGAGATGAGCTTGCCGCGCCCGATCACCACCAGGTGCTGCGCCGTCTGCGCCATCTCCGAGAGCAGGTGGCTGGACACCAGCACCGTCCGCCCCTCGGAGGCCAGATGCTGCATGAACCGGCGGATCCAGACGATGCCCTCCGGGTCGAGCCCGTTGACCGGCTCGTCGAACAGCAGCACCTCCGGGTCGCCCAGCAGCGCGCCGGCGATGCCCAGGCGCTGCGACATGCCCAGCGAGAACCCGCCCGCCCGCTTGTCGGCCACGTCGGACAGGCCCACCAGGCCCAGCACCTCGTCCACGCGACGGACGGGCAGGTTGTTGGAGGCGGCCATCCACTTGAGATGGTTGCGCGCCGAGCGGTTGGGGTGCACCCACTTGGCGTCCAGGAGCGAACCGACCACGCTGAGCGGGTTCTGCAGCCGCTCGTACGGCACGCCCTTGACGGTGGCGGTGCCGGCGGTGGGGCGGTCCAGGCCCAGGATCATCCGCATGGTCGTGGATTTCCCGGCGCCGTTGGGCCCCAGGAAGCCGGTGACGATGCCGGGCTTGACCGTGAAGGTCAAGTCGTCGACGGCCACCGTGGAGCCGTAGTGTTTCGTCAGTCCTCGGACTTCGATCATGGGCACCAGCATGCCGGAAGACCCCGGCGGTGCGCAGCACCGCACCCGGCGGGGCGTCCGCACGCCGGTCCCGCGGACCGCGGGCCCGTCAGCGGCCCCCGTCCGCCGGCGGCGACGACGCCTGCGCCCAGAACCGCTTGGGTACGCGCCCGGCCCGGCGCGCCAGCCGCCCGGCCCGCACCGCCGAGGCCATCGCGGAGGCCATCATCACCGGGTCCTGCGCGCGGGTGACGGCGGTGGCCAGCAGCACCGCGTCGCATCCGGCCTCCATCGCGAGCGCCGCATCGCTGGCCGTGCCGATGCCCGCGTCGAGCACCACCGGCACCCCCGCCTGCGCCGCGATCATCTCGATGTTGTGCAGGTTGGAGATGCCCAGACCGGTGCCGATCGGCGACCCCAACGGCATCACCGCCGCGCAGCCGGCGTCCTCGAGGCGGCGCGCCAGCACCGGATCGTCGTTGGTGTAGGGCAGCACGACGAAGCCGTCGTCCACCAGCTGTTCGGCGGCGGAGACCAGTTCGACGGCATCGGGCAGGAGAGTCCGCTCGTCGGCGATCACCTCCAGCTTCACCCACTCGGTGCCCAGCGCCTCGCGCGCGAGGCGCGCGGTGAGCACGGCCTCGTCGGCGCCGCGGCTGCCCGCCGTGTTCGGCAGCAGCCCGATGCCCAGGCGCCGCAGCAGGTCCAGCACCCCGGTGCCGGACTGCGCATCCACACGCCGCATCGCCACCGTCGTCAGCTCGGTGCCCGAGGCCACCAGCGCGCCCTCGAGCAGCTCCTGGTTGGACGCACCGCCGGTGCCCATGATCAGGCGCGACGAGAACTCGCGGCCCGCGATCACCAGCGGGTCCGCGGCGGCCGGTGCGAGCGGCTCAACCACCCTGCACCGCCGTGAGCACCTCGAGCTCGTCGCCGTCGCGCACCGCGTCACCCCAGCCGGATTTCGGCAGCACGATCCCGTCGCGCGCCACCGCCACCCCGGACTCCGGGAGCCCCAGGCGCTCCAGCAGCTCCGCCACACTGCACGGCGCGGACAGTTCGTGGCCGTCACCGTTGACCGTCACCTGCATCGGTCTCCTCCTTTGCTCTTCGCTGTCGGACATCCCTTGCGCTTCGCTGTCGGACATCCCCTGCGCTTCGCTGTCGGGCATCCCCTGCGCTTCGCTGTCGGACACCGCCCCGTCCGGTCCGGGGGCGGTCTCCACCGCACCGACTCCGCCGGTCACGTGGAACAGCGCGCCGCGCCTGCGTCCCGGGTCCGCGTGAACCGCGCGGGCCCGAGCCCCGCGGCCGCCGCGACGGGACGGCCGGACAGCTCGCCGAGCACCGCGTCGACCGTCACAGGGGTGAGCAGCACGCCGTTGCGCCCGTGCCCGGTGGCGGCGAGAACGCGGGGCCGGTGCGCGTCCGCCGGGGCCGCACCCGGTGAGGCGTCCGGCCCCGTTCGCGCACGGATACCCGCGTCCGCCGGCGGGAAATCACCGATGACGGGCAGGTTGTCGGGGGTCATCGGCCGCAGACCCGCCATCGCGTCCGCCAGCTCATACTCGGCGACGGCGGGAAGGACCGTCTGCGCGTCGGCGATCAGGTCGCGCACCCCGCCCACGGTGACCGTCCGGTCCTGGCCGTGCTCGTACATCGTCGCGCCCACCACCAGGCCGTCCGGCCGCGGCACCAGGTACACGTGCCGCCCGTGCACGCTCGCCCGCACCGTGCATCCGGGCGGCGCCGGCACCCCCTCCGGCCGGCGCAGACGCAGGACCTCCCCCTTGACCGGGCGCACCGGCACGCCCGGCAGCAGCGCGGCGACGTCGGAACCGGCGGTCACCACCACATGGTCCGCGCCGGCACCGTCCGCCGGCGTCCAGCGCGCCGCCACCGACTCGGCGCCGGCGTGCGCCGCGGCATCCCGCAGGGCCCGCAGCAGAGCGCGGTTGTCGACCGCCAGTTCGCCGCCGAGCCACAGACCGCCCCGCAGATTCCGCGCCAGCCCGCGGTGACGCTCACGCACCTGCGCACGCGACAGGGGTTCCGTCTCCGGTGCGGCGGCCCCGCCGGCACCGCCGCGTTCGGCGAGCCACGTCCCCACCGTCCGGATCTCGTCCGCGTCGGCCCCGTCGGCCCCCACCATCAGCGTGCCGCGGGCGGCGATGACGTCGACGCCGGTCGCCTCGCGCAGCCGTTCCGCGAACCCCGGCCAGCGCCGCAGCGACGCCGCCCCCAGCGCCAGTACGCGGTCCTCCCCCGGGCGCCCCTCGCTGAAGGGGGCGAGCATGCCGCCCGCCGCCCAGGAGGCGCCGGTCTGCTGCGCGCCGGGGGCCAGCAGCGGGTCGAACAGCCGTACCCGGTATCCGGCGCGCGCCGCGCCCCATGCGACGGCCGCGCCGACGATCCCCGCGCCGACGACATCGACCCGGTCGCCGTGCACGAAATCCATGCGATCTCCACCTTCCCGCGCCGGCATGATCCGGATCGAGTCCGACGGTCAGGGCGGCGTGCCCTCTCTCAGCCCCGCGTCCCCCGGGACTCCCGTGTGTGCCACCACCGTAACCGCTACGGTCGGGGGCATGAACGCAGCGCCCGGCACCACCGGCTCCGGACAGCCTGTCAACGCCCGCCCACGTCCGCTGCGCGATCGGCTCGCCGACGCCCGGCTGTACCTGTGCACCGACGCCCGCCGCGACACGGGCGATCTCGACGAGTTCGTCGACGCCGCCCTGCGCGGGGGCGTCGACGTGATCCAGCTGCGGGACAAGGGCTCGACCGGCGAGGCGCAGTCCGGGCCGCTGGAGGCCCGCGACGAACTGGCCGCGCTGGCGGTGCTGCGGGCGGCCACCCGCCGGCACGGCGCGCTGCTGGCGGTCAACGACCGCGCGGACATCGCCCTGGCCGCCGGCGCCGACGTGCTGCACCTGGGCCAGGACGACCTACCGGTCCCGCACGCCCGGCGGGTCGTCGGCGACAGGATGCTCATCGGCCGCTCCACGCACGACGCGGCGCAGGCGTCCGCCGCGATCCACGCCGTCGGCGTCGACTACTTCTGCGTCGGCCCCTGCTGGCCCACGCCCACCAAGCCCGGCCGCGAGGCCCCGGGCCTGGACCTGGTGCGCACCGCCGCCGCGGAGGAGACCCCGCGGCCGTGGTTCGCGATCGGCGGCATCGACCGCTCCCGCGTGTCCGCAGTGCGCGAGGCCGGAGCCCGGCGCATCGTGGTGGTCCGCGCGATCACCCAGGCGTCCGACCCGGAGGCCGCGGCCCGCGAGCTGCGGACGGCGATCGCATGAGCGCCGGCCGGGACTGGATCCGGGCGCAGGGCGCCGTCGAACACCGGATCCCCGTCGACGGCGGCACGCTCCGCGCGGTGGAGATCCCGGTGAGCGGACCGTCCCGCACGCCGGTGGTGTTCTGCCACGGATTCCCCGGCTCGTGGTTCAGCTGGCGGCACCAGATGCCGGCGCTCGCCGCGCAGGGGCGCCGGGCGGTCGCGCTGGACATGCGCGGTTACGGTCAGTCCGCGAGCCCCGCCGGGGTGTCCTCCTACGACCGGCGCACCACCGTTGCGGACATGCGCGCAGTGCTGGACCGGCTCGGCATCGGGCGGGCGGTGTTCTCCGGCCACGACTTCGGAGCGGCACTGGCCTGGGACCTGCCGCTGTGGATGCCGGAGCAGGTCGCGGGTCTGGTGCAGCTGGCGGTGCCCCGGCTGCCGCGCTCGCCGATCAGGCCGTCGGAGGCGTTCGCGATGCTGGCGCGCGAACACTTCTTCCACCAGCACTACTTCCAGGAGCCCGGCGTCGCCGAGGCCGAGCTGGACGCTGCGCCGCGGGAGTTCCTGCACCGGCTGTTCCACGCGCTCGGCGGGCAGGGCGACTACTACGCGTGCTGGCGCAGCCCCAGCACCGACCGGTCGGGCCGCCCCACCGGCTATATCGCGTCCCTGCCGGAGGCGCCGCCGCTGCCGTGGCCTTGGTTGGACGACGACGAATTCGCCTACTACGTCGACGAGTTCACGCGCACCGGATTCGCCGGAGGGCTGCACTGGTATCGGGCACAGGACCTGGTGTGGGAGCAGAACGAGCGGTTCGGCGACGCCCCGGTGACGGTCCCCACGGCGTTCATCGCGGGCGCCGAGGACCCCGTGCTCTCGATGCTGGGGACGCGATGCCTCGACAAGATGGCCGCCACGGTGCCGGGTCTGGTGCGCCAGGAGCTGATCGGCGGGGCGGGCCACTTCGTCCAGATGGAGGCGCCGCAGGAGGTCAACGCGTTGCTGGCGGGGTTCCTGCGCGAGCACGTCGACGCCTGAGGGAGCCCGCAGACCTGTTCCCCGTCACCTCCGTGCGCGTTCGGTCAACGCGGGGGCGTCGTCAG
>CAYVJJ010000025.1:9997-16914 GCA_964451655.1 uncultured Mycobacteriaceae bacterium
CGTCGTCAGGAGTGCGTCGTCAGGAGTGCGTCGTCAGAACTGCTGCCCGGACAGGTACTCGGCGAACTCGGCGATGGCGCCCGGATTGCGCGGACTCTCGGTGAGCTGCGAGTAGGTGAGCGCGAAGAACCGGTTCTGCTGCACCGCCGCCGTCCCCGACATCAGCGGGTGCGCGCGCAGGAAGTCCTCCTTGGCCTGCACGGTGTTCGACGGGCCGGTGCCGTAGTCGACGATGAGGATCACGTCCGGATCGCGCTCCGCGGCGGCCTCGAACGTGGCCTTGGTCCAGCTGTCGTCGAGGTCGCCGAAGATGTTGGTGCCGCCCGCCTGGGTGATCACGTCGCTCGCGGCCGCGTTGGAACCGACCGTCAGGGGCTGTTCGGTGCCGCTGTCGTACAGGAACACCGACGGTGCAGGCCGGTCCGGGATGGCGGCCCGGGCGTCGGCGATGGTCTTCTTGTACCCGTCGATGAGCTCACGCGCACGGTCCTCGACCCCGAAGATCCTGCCGAGGTTCCCGATGTCGGTGTAGAGCGCCTCGATGGGGTCCATGATGCCGCGGGCGCTGCTGCCCTCCTGCCGGCACGACTCGGTGAGGACGTAGCTGGGGATGCCCACGTCCTGCAGCGATTCGGGGGTCACGCCGCTCGCCTCGGTGAACCCGTAGTTCCATCCCGCGAACACCAGATCCGCACCCGCGCCCTGCACCATCTCCTTGTTGATCTTCTCGCCGAGCCGGGGCACTGCGTCGTAGGAGCGCGCCCACGGCGATCCGGCCGCGTCGCGGTCCTTGGCCGGGCTGAGGATGTAACCGGCCATGCTGTCTTCGAGCCCCAGCGCGAACATCATGTCGGTCATGTTGACGTCGTTGACGACCGCGTGCACGGGGGCGTGGTCGAAGGTGACCTGGCGGCCGCAGTTCGTCACGGTCACCGGGTATCCCGCGGCGGCATCCGCCTCCGGCTGCTGCACGTCGGCGCCGCATCCGGCCAGCAGCATCGCGGCACCGAGGCCGGCGGCGGCGCAGCGGCGCCGGACGCGGACAGTGCTCGGCCTGGCGTGGGTGGTGGTCATGGGCGGGACTCCTCGGTGAGTGCTGGACGACGGACGGGATCGGGATCGGGGACCGGCGGCATCGGTGAATACAGCAGCTGCGGCGCGCCGGTGTCCGGGTGATCGACCACGTGCGCGTCCACGCCGAACACCCGGCGCACCACACGCGGCACCACGACGTCGCGCGGGGTTCCGGAGGTGACGATCCGTCCCCCGTCGAGCACGTGGATGCGGTCGCAGAACAGTGCGGCCAGGTTGAGGTCGTGGAGCGCGGTGAGGACCGTGATGCCCAGGGCGCGGACCTCGCGGAGCACGTCGATCTGGTGCCGCACGTCCAGGTGGTTGGTGGGCTCGTCGAGCACCAGCACCTGCGGCTCCTGCGCGAGCGCCCGCGCGATCAGCACCCGCTGACGCTCCCCTCCCGACAACTCCAGGAACTGCCGGCCGGACAGGTGCGCCGCGCCCGCGGTCCGCAGCGCCTGCCGCACCACGGCGCGCGCATCCGGGCGGTCGCGGCCCAGGAACGAGGTGTGCGGCAGCCGGCCCGTGGCGACGACCTCGTCGGCGGTGAAGCCGAACTCGACGGTGGACTGCTGGCTCAACGCCGCCAGCCGCACGGCGCTCTGCTTCATCGTCATCGCGGCCACGTCGGCCCCGTCCAGCAGAACCCGCCCGGCGTCCGGGGTCAGCGCCCTGTACACGCACTTGAGGATGGTCGACTTGCCGCTGCCGTTGGGGCCGACCAGCCCGATGACCTCGCCGTGGCCGGCCCGCAGCCGCACGTCCTGCACCAGCGGTTTCGCGCCGGCCCGGTAGCCCAGATCCTCGATCCGCAGTTCCATCACGCGCCCCCGAACACGTAGCGGCGCGCGCGCATGAGGAACACGAACAACGGCACCCCCACGAACGCGGTGATCGCACCGATGGGCAACTCCTGCGGCGCCACGACGACACGCGCGAACACGTCCGCCCACACCATGAACAGGGCCGCCAGCAGGGGCGCCACCAGCAGCACGCGCCGGTGGTCGGCCCCGACCAGCATGCGCGTCACGTGGGGGACGACGAGGCCGACGAAGCCGATCGCCCCCACGACGGCGACGATCGTGCCCGTCATCGCGGCGCAGACGACGAACAGGTGCACGCGGAATCGGGCCGCGTCCAGGCCGAGCCCGCTGGCCACGTCGTCGCCCATCACCAGCGCGTTGAGCCTGGTGCTCCACAATGCCAGCAGCAGCCCGCCCGCCGCCGTCACGCACGCGACCACCGGCAACGAGGACCACTGCGCCGGAGCCAGGCTCCCCAGCAGCCAGAACATCACCGACTTCGCGTCCTCGCCCCGGGGCGACACGAAGATCATCACGGTGGTGATCGCAGAGAATCCGTAGGCCATCGCGGTCCCGGTGAGCACCAGCCGCAGCGGGGAGAGCCCCTGCGCGGTCCGGGCGGCCGCGTACACGAGCACCGTGGCGACCAGCGCCCCCGCGAAGGCCGCGAAGGAGACGGCGGCGGCGCCCAGCACCGCGAACGCGCCGAACAGGATCACCGAGCTGGCGCCGACGGCGGCCCCCGAGGAGATGCCGAGCACGAACGGGTCCGCCAGCGCGTTGCGCACCATCGCCTGCACCGCGACACCGACGAGCGACAACCCCGCACCCACCACCATCGCCAGGAGCACACGCGGGAGGCGCGTGTCCGCGACGATGCGGTAGCGGGTGGCGTCGGCGGCGTCGATGGTGCCGCCGGTCAGGAACGCGCTCAGGTAGTGGACGGTGTCGTGCCAGGGGATCGGGACCGTGCCCACACCGACGGCGATGACCCCGGAGGCCAGGAGGGACGCTGCCAGCACGGCAGCCCACAGCGCGGCGCGGCGGGCGGGGTGCCGCCGCCGGCCGGGGGCAGGAGCCGGGTCCCGCCCCGCCGCCACGGGGGCGGCGATGTCGGTGCTGTCCATCTGACCTCGCAGAGCCTTGCACAGGCACGAGGACAGGGAGTGACGCGCAGAGATGCCGGATCATCTGCACGGGCCTCGGCGCCAGCCTCGTCGCCGTCGGTCACCGCACGCCGATGCGCACGGTGCGCTGGCAGGTCTTCGGACTCCGGGGCTTCTGCACGTGCAGTCGCCTAATGGTCGTCGCTTCCCAGGCCGTTCGCGCATCCCTGCCGGACGCGCCGCCCAGTGCTGTTGACGACGGTCGTTCCCCGTCACCGCTGCGGGCCAGTTCCGGAATTGCACCGGATTCCCTCTTGCGACCTCCGCCCCGGCTGATGCGGAGCGGAGGAACCAGCTGCTGCGCGGGATGCTACTACAGCCGGACCGCACGCCGTTTCGGTGCATGCGCCCGTTTTCCATGCGCCCGTCGAGCGCGTCAGGTGGACCCGTGGTCGATTCCGCGGGGCAGTTCCGACCACGGGTCCACCTGACGCGGGGGTAAGGGGTGCCCGGGGGGTAAGTGGGTGCCCGGGGGTGAGGGGGCGGCGGGGCCGCCTACAGCCAGCCCAGCACCCGCCGCGGAGTGAGCACGACGGCGCCGCCGGGCAGCCGCGCCCGCAGTCCACGATCAGCGGTGACCACGGCGACGGGCCCGTCCCACACCCCCCAGGCAGCCTCCGCGATGGTGTCGTCCCCGCTGCCGGGGGCACGAACCACGTCGATGGTGCCGCGCTCGGCCGCCGCACGGCCCTTGCCCTCCACCACGGCCATCACCTGCGTGGTCCAGCCGAAGACCCCGCGGGGCTCGTCCACGTCCAGCCCACCCGTGCCGTCCGCTCCCGCACCGGCGTCAGCCCCGGCGCCGCCCCCGCCCGCAGCGCCGCCCCGCCCCAACGGCACCGTCCTCGGCAGGCCGGTCTCGAGCGCGTCGAGCATGCGCTCCGTGGCCCCGGCCCTGTCGCGCCACCAGCCGTCGGGCCGCGATCCCACCAGGTTCGCCATGTCCACGATCAGCCTCAGCGGGCGCGTGCGCAGCGCGGGCCAGGCCTCGGCGAACGCGTGGTGCAGGGGCATGCCGGCCACGTCGCGCTCCGGCACCCAGGACAGTTCCAGGCTCTCGCGGTTGGCGGTGGTCTCCTGCGGCGCGTCGGTGTCGGCGACGACGGTGGTGTACGTCCACGTCGCCGCGTCGCCGGCTGTGCGCAGGTCCGCGCGCACGGCGATCCGTGCGGCGTCCAGACCGCATTCCTCCTGCGCCTCGCGCACGGCCGCCGTCACCGCGTCCTCATGGCTGTCGCGGGCGCCGCCGGGGATCGACCACGTGCCGCCTTCGTGACTCCAGGCGGCGCGGTGCTGCAGCAGTACCCGCGGGGAACCGTCGTCGCCGGGCGCGCGCAGCAGCAGCCCGGCGGCACCGTGCTTCCCCCAGTGCCGCTGACCGTCGGGCCCGAACGACCACCCGTCACCGTCTCCGCGCATCGACCGCACACCTCCGCCTGTTCCCCGGCCAGCGTAGGCGCCGGGGACGGCCGGCACACGTGACGCTGCCCCTCCGGGGCAGACGGGTCCGACTCCGCAGCGGGTGACCGTCCCCGACCGACCTGCGACGGAACCGGTGTCGTCCGCCCGTATGCCCGGGACCCGGCTCCCGCTGCGGCGGGGTCTTCTATCCTCATCGTGTCGGTGAACCCCGCGAGGGTCCGGTCGGGTGATACAGGAGTGGACAGTGTCGAAGGGCGGCGGAGTGCGGGCGAGGGCCCGGCGTGCCCCCGCCGCGGCACTGGTGGAGGACGCTCTGATGACGCGCGCCGGCCATTGGCGCGACCAGGCCTTCTCCACGCCGGGCCGGCTCGCGGCCATCGGCCTCGTGCTGGTGCTGCTGACGCTCGCGTGCGGCGCCGCCACCGGGCTGGCCGCCAACGCCCGCGAGAACCGGGCCGACACCCTGCGCAACAGCGCCGACCCGCTCTCGAACGCCGCCCAGGACCTGTATGCGGCGCTGTCGATCGCCGACGCCTCCGCCTCCACCGCGTTCCTGGCGGGCGGGCTGCAGCCGAAGGTCATGGTGGACCGCTACGACGACGCCGTCACCACGGCCTCGGCCGCCCTGTCGACCGCCACTATCGGTGTGAGCCCCGAGGATTCGACCGCGCAGGAGCTCCTCGCCTCCCTGTCCGACCGCCTGCCCGTCTATACGGGCCTGATCGCCACCGCCAACGCCAACAACCGCGCGGGCAACCCGGTCGGCGTCAACTACCTGGGCGAGGCGTCCCACATGATGCAGACCGAAATGCTGCCCGAGGCGCAACGGCTCTACTCGGAGCAGTCGGCGGCGGTGAGCGACCTCGAGCACCGCAACGCGTCGGTGGACTGGTTCCCGCTGGTGCTCATCGCCGTCACCCTGATCCTGCTGATCGCCTTCCAGATCTATCTGGCGCGCCGCAGCAATCGCCGGCTCAACTTCGGCCTGGTCGTGGCGACCGTCGCGGTGGCGGTGATGTTCGTGTGGACGCTGGTGTCGGGGGTCGTCTCCGCGACGTTCAGCCACCGCGCGGCCACCGAGAGCACCGGGCCGCTGACGGTGATCACCACGGCGCGCATCGCCGCCCAACAGGCCCGCACCGATGAGACGCGCAACCTCATGGCACGCGGCGACGACTCGGTGCTGCCCCAGACCTTCGACGACCGGATGGACACCATCGAGGACGCCCTGGAGAGCACCGGCGCCGGGCCCGGCGCGCCCGAGAACCTCGAGGCCTGGCGCGCCGCGCACGAGCAGATGCGTGAGCACCTCGACAGCGGGGACTACGCCGCGGCGGTCACCGTGGCGGTGGGCACCGGTGAGGCGTCGTCGGGGACCCGCTTCACCCGGCTCGACGAGAAGCTGGAGGACCGCATCGGCGAACTGCGGGGCCGCGGGCAACAGCTCACCGACGATTCCACGGCGGCCATCGGCTTCCTGGTCGTGGGCAGCGGGATCCTGGCCGGCGTGGCCGCGCTCGCGGTCATCCTGGGCCTCCGACCGCGACTGAGCGAGTACCAATGATCAGGCGGCCCATGAGAATCCCGGGTCGGGCGGCATTGATGCGCCGCACCGGGGGTGCCGCCGCGCTGGCCCTGGCGCTGGCCGCCGCCGCCTGCACACAGCCGGCGGTGTCCCCCACCGTGCCGTCCCAGTCCAGCGGCCCGCCGATGCCGGCGGCCGCGACGCTGCTCCCGCAGCCCGACCACCGCCCGTCGCCGCCCACCGACTGCGAACCCCCCGGCAGCCTGCGCCCCGGCGTCGAAGGTCAGGCGTCGGGCCGCATGAAGCAGATCCGGCACCGCGGCCGCATCATCGTCGGGCTCGACCAGGGCAGCAACCTGTTCAGTTTCCGTGATCCCCTCAGCGGGGACCTGCTGGGATTCGACGTGGACATCGCCCACGAGATCGCCCGCGACATGTTCGGCGACCCGGGCAAGGTGGAGTTCCACTTCCTCAGTTCATCCCAACGCGAGCAGGCCCTGCGCGACGGCACCGTCGACATGGTGATCAAGACGATGACGATCACCTGCGAGCGCGCCCGCTCCGTGGCGTTCTCCACGGCGTACTACCGTGCCGCCCAAAGGGTGCTGGTGCCGCGCGATTCCACGGTGGACGGGGCCCGCGGCCTGGACGGCAAGACCGTCTGCATGGCCGCCGGCACCACCTCGATCCCGTCGCTGTGGCACATCCAGCCCGGGGCGCACATCCTCACCGTGCCGAGCTGGGGCGACTGCCTGGTGGCGCTGCAGCAGCGGCAGGTGGACGCCGTGAGCACGGACGACACGATCCTGGCCGGCATGGTGGCCCAGGACCCCAACCTGAAGATCGTGGGCGGCCCCATCGAACTGGAGCCGTACGGGGTCGGCATGCACAAGGGCGACGACGCGCTGGTCCGCTTCGTCAACGGCA
>CAYVJJ010000026.1:0-16839 GCA_964451655.1 uncultured Mycobacteriaceae bacterium
GCCGCTTCCGCCCACGACGATCACTGCGCCGGCCCCCGTCGATCCGTCCGCGATCGTTCTCGCTCCGTCCGCGATCCTTCTCGCCCCGTCCCCAGCCCCGGTCATCCGCCGCTCCGTCCCATCGCCCGAAGAGTCCGCCCGCACGCTACCCCCGAACGTGTGACTTCGGACATAGCCAGGACCACGCCGCGGGACCGCGCGGGGCGCGTTCTTACTGCACATTCACAGAAACGGTCGAATCAATGTAAACGATGCATATTACCATTCCAATATAACAAGTATCAAATCCCCATTCTGCGAAGCCATATCGGCAGCGAAAAGTTGATACAGTCCGAGACGCATTGCGTCCGACCGGCGGTCGACGGCCATCGTTGCCCGGGGCCTCGGAATCCGAACAGGTCCGGCCCGGAAGAGGGTCGCTGCCGGCCCGGAGGAGATCGCAAGGAACCCACTGGCCCGGGACAGCCCGCACACGGAGCTACCGCAGCCGGTTCCGCACCGGAGCCGGAGTCCTGCGCGCCCGAACCGGTCTCGCCTCACCCGACGTGCCCCCGGCACCGCCCTGGGCACGGTGCTGCGGCGCGCCGGCGCGGCGTCCCCTAACGGAGGACATGTGCACGCACTCGGAACGACAACGACGATCCTGTTACTCGTCGCATTCTTCGGAATCACTTTTCTGATAACGCTCACAATTCGTGAGAAGAAAGAGAACGCCGACGGATTCATGGTGTCCACCGGATCCGTCGGATTCGGCCTCTCGTCGTCGTCGATGACCGCCACATGGGTGTGGGCGGCATCGTTCTACGCCGCCGCCACCGCGGGATACGAGTACGGCATCTCCGGCCCTATCCACTACGGACTGTGGGGCGCGCTGATGATCCTGTGCATCTACCCGTTCGGCAAACGGTTCCGGTCGATCGCGCCGCACGCGCACACGCTCGCCGAAGTCATGCACGCGCGGCACGGCTCCTCGAGCCAGCTCCTGCTTGCCGTGTCGAATGTGGTCGGCAGCATCATCAGCATCACGGCGAACTTCACCGCCGCCGGCGCGCTGATCTACATCCTCACGCCGTTCAGCTTCACCACCGGCGTGCTCGTCGTCGCGGCGGGGATCCTCGTCTACACCGTCTGGTCCGGCTTCCGCGCCGCGGTTCTCACCGACGCTGCGCAACTGATCGCGATGATGGGTGCGGCCGTGGTGATCATCCCCGTGATCTTCTTCGCCGCGGGCGGACCGGGCATGATCCGCGGCGGTCTGGACAGCTTCTACGATTCCGGCAGGCCCGAGATGGCCAACTTCCTCTCGATGGACGCCTTCCTCTATCAAGGCGCCCCGTATCTGGTGGCGGTGCTCGCCTACGCGATCGGCAACCAGACGATCGCGCAGCGCCTGTTCGCCGTGCGGCCGGACCGGATCAAGTCGACATTCGTCACCGCGACGTTCGGCTACGCGGGCACCGTGATCGGCCTGGGCATGCTCGGCGTGCTCGCCGCCATGGTCGGCCTCGAGCCCACCGACGGCGACATGAACAACCTCATCCCGGACATGGCCGTCGAATACCTGCCCGGGGTGCTGATCGCCGCGCTGTTCATCATGGTGATCGGCTCGCTGGCGTCCACCGCGGACTCCGACATGTCGGCGCTCGCCTCGATCGTGATGGCCGACATCTACGGCAAGCACTTCGCCCGCGGCAAGGTCGACCCCAAGGTCATGCTGATGATCGGACGCATGACGATGATCGCCGCCGCCGCGGCCGGCGTGATGTTCGCGTTCGCGAGCTTCGACATCCTCGATCTGCTCGTGTTCGTCGGCGCCTTGTGGGGCGCGCTGGTCTTCCCCGTGATCGCCAGCTTCTACTGGCGGCGGATGACCAACGTCGCCTTCAGCGTGTCCGTCGTCGTCGCGCTGGTGTTCTTCCTCATCGCCCGGTTCACACTCATCCCGATGACCGGCGTGCAAGCCGTGGTCTTCGAGATCCTCGCCGCCGCCGGCGCCGCCGCGGTCGTCGGGCTGCTCGTCTTCGGCATCGTCGGCCGGATTCCGGGATTCGCCGCCGGCGGGATCATGTTCGTCGCGATGCTGCCGCTGTTCATCGGCTTCCTGCGGGACTACGAGGTACTGCTCGGCTCACTGGTGTCCTACGGGGTGAGCACGATCGTGTGCGTCGCTCTGAGCATGCGTAACAAGGAGCTGTTCGACTTCTCGAAGATCGACGAGCGGGTGGTGCTCTTCCAGCAGGAGCAGGACAAGCTCCGGGAACGCGGCCGCGAGCCCGTCGAGCAGAGCCCCCCTGCGCACAAGGGTGCGGCCCACCAGGGCGCACGGCCTGACGGCGAGCCCGTCGACGGCGGGTCCGGGACTGCGGTCGCGACGCTGGAGCGGGACGAGGACGAGGACCCCGATGCCGCACCGGCCGAAGGATCCGGCACCGACGAAGGAGATGACAAGTGACCACCTTTTTCATGACGCTCTACATCCTCATGTGGCCGGTGATGGCCGGCGTGGTTCTGGTGATCCTCACGATCGGCGTGGTCAAGGACATCCTGCAGGCGAAGCGCGACGGAGTGCCGTTCGTCTAGCCCGCACGCCCATCGGGCCTGCCCGGCAGGTCCCGCTGGACAGAATTGCGGGCAGGGCCCCGGGGGCCGGTGACTACCGTCACGTCGATGACGGACACCGCTGCATCCCCGGGGCCCTCCCGCGTATCCGCCGGCCCCCGGGTGCTCCCCTCGCCGCCCGGGTTCGACGGCGCGATCACCGAGAGTCTCTCCACCGCACGCCCGGCCTGGCCGGACCGGCCGCGCCCCGATCGCCACGGGCGGTCGCGGGACGGGGAGCACGGCAGCCCAGATGTGATCGTCATGCTCGTCGACGACATGGGGTACTCCGACATCGGCCCGTTCGGCTCCGAGATCCCCACACCCCACCTCGACGCGGTGGCCGCGGAAGGCGCGCGGCTCACCGATTTCCACGTCACCCCCACCTGCTCGCCCACGCGCGCGTCACTGCTGACCGGCTGCAACCCCCACGCCGTCGGCATGGGGGCGGTGGCCAATGTGGACACCGGGTTCCCCGGGTACGCCGCCGAACTCCCCGCCCATCAGCCGACGATGGCCGAGGCCTTCCGTGACGCCGGGTACGCGACGATGGCGGTCGGCAAGTGGCACCTGTGCCGGGAGCAGGACATGCACGCCGCCGGCGACCGTCACTCATGGCCGCTGCAGCGCGGCTTCGACCAGTACTACGGATTCCTCGAGGCGCAGGCCAACCTGCACGCTCCCGCCCAGCTCTACGAAGGCAACAGCCCGGTCCACATCACCGAGTACCCGGAGGGGTACTACCTCACCGACGACCTCGTGGACCGTGCTGTCCGCATGATCGCGGAGTCCCACGCCGCCGATCCGGGCACACCGCTGATGATGTACTTCGCCCACGCCGCGGTACACAGCCCCATGCACATCAAACCCGGTGCGGGGGAGCCGTTCCGCGGGCATTACGACGCGGGGTGGGAAACGGTCCGCGCTGAGCGCCGCAGCCGGCAGGACCGGCTGGGGGTGATGCCGGCCGCCGCGGGAACGGCTCCGCTCGACGACGAGACCGGCCCTGATGTGCCCGCGTGGGATTCGCTGTCCGATGACGGCAGGATGCTCGCCTCCCGGCATATGGAGAACTACGCGGCGATGATCGCGAGCATCGACGAGTCGGTGGGCCGCATCCGCGACGTCCAACGCAGGCTCGGCCGTCTCGAGAACACGATCTTCGTGTTCCTGTCCGACAACGGCGCCTCCGGCGGCGGTGCCGGCGACGTGGGGATCCTCAACTACCTCTCGAACCTCGACCGCACCCGCACACCCTCCACGACCGAGCGGGTCGCGGAGGAGATCGCGCGGATCGACGAGCTCGGCGGCCCCACCACCTGGCCGCAGTACGCCACGGCGTGGGCGACGGTCTCCAACACCCCGTTCCGCCGCCACAAGTTCAGCACGTATCGGGGCGGGCACCAGGTCTCGTTCCTGATGTCGTGGCCTGCGGGCCTCGGATCGCTGGGCTCCGAGAATTCGGGCACCGGCGCGATCCGGCACCAGTACGCGCACGTCACGGATCTGCTGCCGACCCTCGCCGAGCTCGCCGGGGTGGACGTCCCCGCGCGTCGCGACGGACTGGAGGCACGGCCTCTCGACGGCACCTCGATGGTCGCGGCGCTGCGCGATCCCGGCGCCCCGGGCGCCCACGGCGACCAGTACTACGAGTGCCTCGGCGAGCGCGCCTACTACGCAGGCGAATTCGAGGCCGTGGCACAGCGGACGCCGTTGACACCGTTCTCCGAGGACCATTGGGCTCTCTACCGCCCGGGGGCAGATCCGATCCAGCTGGACGACGTCGCCGCCGAGCATCCGGGCATCGTCGCCGAACTGGTGTCCCGCTGGGAGGAGGCCGCCGCCGACGGCATGGTGTACCCGATGTCCGACGGAAGCCCGCTGCATTTCCTGCAGCGCGATCCGGCCGAGCAACGCCTCGCCTGCGAAACGGTGCTGCTCCCGGAAACGCCCCCGCTGGAACGGTTCCGCGCGAGTCAGCTCATCGACGGCCGATCCTTCACAGTGGAGGCGGTCCTCGGTGACGACGGATACCGCCCCGGCGACGAGGGTGTACTCGTGGCACACGGCGGCCAGGAGGCCGGCTATGTCCTCTACGTGCAGGACAGCGAGGTCATCCTGGAGCAGAACGCCTGGGGCAGGACCATCACGACACCGTCGGCGCCGGTGCCGGCGGGGGCGCGCCGCATAGCACTGCACATCGATGCGCCCGGGCGACATCGCTGGCGGGCGCGGATCACCGTCGACGGCACCGTGGTGGTCGACGGCACCGAAATGGTGCAGCTGTCCTGGCTGGTGCCGTTCAGCGGACTGGCGGCCGGGACCATGTTCCGCTCGCCCGTGTCGTGGCCCCTCTACCGTGCACGCGGCATGTTCCCGTACACGGGCAGGTGGGAGAGGATCATCTACCGCCCCGGCGGCCATGCACCCGACGCCCCGGCGGTCATGCTCGACGCCATCCGGCGGATGGGCGCTGCGACGCAGTAGAGTCCGCCCGCCCGACAACAGCCCGCCCGACACAGCCCACCAGGCGCAAGCGAAGGCCCCCACTCCGTGCGGAGTGGGGGCCTTCGCCGTAGAACTCGCCCACCGCGGTGGGCGGAAGCTCGTGGATCCCTAACGCCGATCACACGGCGCAGGGACCGGGGGCACCTGCCCTCAGAGAGGGGTGACGCCGGTGGCCTGCGGGCCCTTCTGGCCCTGACCCACCTCGAAGCTCACACGCTGGTTCTCGTCCAGGCTGCGGAATCCGTTCATCTGGATCTCCGAGTAGTGGACGAACACGTCGGCGGTGCCGTCGTCAGGGGCGATGAAACCAAAGCCCTTCTCAGCGTTGAACCACTTCACAGTGCCTTCTGCCATGCCTTACTCCTCTTACAGTGTCCACGTCTGAGGCTCGTCCATCGAACCCCAGGGCCGGTGTCACGCGGCGATCTTGACGGCTCCTGAAGAGGAAATCCATCACGCCCTTGAAAAATGTGCGAGCGTGGAAACACATACACAAACACGGCGACCGCCTCCAAGTTAACCACATTCCCCGCGGATGCGACACGGTCGC
Organism: uncultured Mycobacteriaceae bacterium; assembly: GCA_964451655.1. Classification (GTDB taxonomy): domain Bacteria; phylum Actinomycetota; class Actinomycetes; order Mycobacteriales; family Mycobacteriaceae; genus Tomitella. Next base: position 5,657 of record CAYVJJ010000026.1, read on the forward strand.
GGCACGACAGCGCACACCCGCACGTGATGTTCGCCACCGGGCGTCGGCGGCGAAACCGCGCACTCCGCCGTGGGAACGTCCATTGAGCAGGTATTTCACTCCGGATTGCCCGCCCGTACGACGATGCCGCCGCCCGGGGCGCGCGGCGGAGCTGCGGTTAGACTGACGGCGCTCGACGGGAATCCGGAGATCGTCCGGATCGGACACCATCCGGATCACGTCCCGTCGGCAACGTCGTGGAATGCTCTTTCACTCCGGCGACGGGCCTCGCCCGTCCACCGCCGACCTGCCAGGGTCGCCGCGCTCTCCGCCGGAATCTGATCGACCGTGCCCGCAATGGCACCAGCGGTTCTCGCGGCGATCGATTTCGCCCGCAGGCGATCTCGCCACAGTGCACGCGGTGTCGCGTGCGGGCCCCGCGCCGAGCACGGTCGGGTCGCCCGCGCGCCGCGTGCCATAGTCCAGTGAAAGGCAGGTCAACCATGACCGTCACCACCGCTCCCGCCGTCGGCGCCGCCGCCGGCCGGTCTTCAGGCACCTTCGCCGCCCTCGGCGTGCCCGCGCCGTTGGTCGAGGCGCTCACCGCCGCCGGGATCACCAGCCCGTTCCCCATCCAGTCGGACACGCTTCCGGACACCCTCGCAGGACGGGACGTCCTCGGTCGAGGGAAGACCGGCAGCGGCAAGACCCTCGCGTTCTCCATCCCCATGGCTGCGCGGCTCGCGCAGTCCGGCGGCAGGTCCCGTGCCGGGCATCCACGCGGCCTTGTCCTGGCGCCCACCCGCGAGCTGGCCACTCAGATCACCGACACGCTGCAGCCGCTGGCCTCCGCTCTGGGGCTGCGCGTGACGACGATCTTCGGCGGCGTCAAGCAGGGCCGCCAGGTGGACGCCCTCCGTGCCGGCGTCGACATCGTCGTGGCGTGCCCCGGTCGGCTGGAGGATCTGATGCGGCAGGGCCACGTGCACCTGGGCTCCGTCGAGATCAGCGTGTTGGACGAGGCGGACCACATGGCCGACCTCGGGTTCCTCCCCGGCGTGACCCGGATCCTCAACGCCACCGGGGCCTCCGCGCAGCGTCTGCTGTTCTCGGCCACCCTGGACAACGGTGTCGACAAACTCGTGAAGCGGTTCATGCACAACCCGGTGCACCACTCGGTGGACCCGGCCGAATCGCCGGTGGTCGCGATGACCCACCACGTCTACGAGGTGTCCGACACCTCCGCGAAGAAGGACCTTGTGCGATTCCTCGCATCGGGCACCGGACGCCGCATCCTGTTCCTGCGCACCAAGCATCAGGCAAAGAAGCTCGCCCGCCAACTCACCGCGGCGGGCGTCCCGGCGGTGGACCTGCACGGCAACCTCTCCCAGAACGCACGCGACCGCAACCTGGCGGCGTTCACCACCGGGGACGTCCGCGTGCTGGTGGCCACCGACATCGCGGCACGCGGCGTGCACGTGGACGAGGTGGAACTCGTGGTCCATGTCGACCCGCCCGCCGAGCACAAGGCCTACCTGCACCGGTCCGGACGCACCGCGCGTGCCGGGCACAGCGGTGACGTGGTCACCGTCGTCCTGCCCGAGCAGCGCCGCGACGTGGCGCAGCTGCTCCGCAAGGCACGCATCACGGCGAAGCCGCAGCAGGTGTCCGCGACGTCGCCCGCCGTCACGCAGCTCGTGGGCGAGGTGGCACCGCCGGTGGCGCCGGACACTGCGACCCAGGCCGGATCGGCGCCGAAGGGCTCTGCACCGAAGTCCGGGAACGCCTCGCAGCCCCGGTCCGGCGGACGGCGCCGCGGCGCACGGCACGGAGGGGCCGGCCAGGGGCAGAATCGGCGGCAGGGGCACGGCGCACAGCAGTCCCGGGGCAGGCAGCAATCGAGGGACGCCGGCACCGCCACCGCGGCCCCCGCACGTCGTCGCCGGCGGGCCACCCGGGCTCCCGGACGGCCCGCGCACTGACCCCCGCCCACCGCAGCGGGCTCGTCGCACGGTCCTGACCACCCCTCTTCCCCCGGAAATACCTCCGCACCGAATTCCCGCCCAGTGAGACTCCCCCCGAAGTACTGTGCGGCTCGTCACAGACTGTGACATCGGCGACGGGATGCACACCCGCCGACGTCACAGCCACCCACTGCCACCCGGCGCGTGGTGGACGGTGAGCACAGGGAAGCCACTACCGGGAGGAACCCATGGCACGCAGGTTACGGGGGAAGAGGTTGGGAGTCGCCGCGGCGGCGGTGCTCGCCGCCGCGGCATTGCTGGGCGGCTGCGCCAGCAACGGCGGGTCCGGCTCCGGCGGCTCCGGCGGCGGCGACGCGGCGGCGGTGACCAGCGCCGGCGTCATCGGCGACCAGCCGGACGCGGGCGACCCGGTCAGCGGCGGCACCCTCAGCTTCGCCGGATACTCGATGCCCTCGAGCCTCGACCCCACCAAGACCCAGCCGGCGGGCTCCACCGGCGGCACGGAGATGGCCAGCATCTACGGGCTGCTGGTGCGCTACGACGCCGACAAGCAGGAGTACGTGCCGCAGCTGGCGGAGTCGCTCAAGGAGAGCGACGACCACCTCACATGGACGCTGACCCTGCGTGACGGAGTCACCTTCTCCGACGGCACCCCCATGGACGCGCAGTCGGTCATCGACAGCATCAACCGCTTCAACGAGAACCGCGGCGCCAACAGCCAGCAGTTCACCGCCGGCGTCAAGAGCATGGAGGCGCCCGATCCGAAGACGGTCGTGTTCACCCTCAACGCGCCCTGGTCCGAGTTCCCGGCGATGCTCACGTTCGGGCACGGCATGATCGTCGCACCCGCGGCCTATGCCGACCCGGACAACTTCACGCCGATCGGCGCCGGCCCCTACACCGTCGCCAACTTCGCGCCGGCCGAGTCTCTCGAGCTCGCCCCGCGCGCCGACTACTGGGACGGCAAGCCGTATCTGGACAGCCTGAAGTTCGTCAATATCGCGGGCGACCAGCCGAAGCTGCAGGCCCTGGAATCCGGGGGCATCCAGATGGCCTTCATGCGGTCGGCGGAGTGGACGACCCAGGCGAAGGACAAGTACCCGGGCTTCTACGAGCCGCTGAACCTGGCCGACGTGCTGCAGATCAACAACCGAGAGGGTCACGCGGGCGCGGACCCGAACGTCCGCAAGGCGATCGCGCTGGCGATCGACCCCGACGTGATCAACCAGCGCGCGTTCAACGGTGACGGCCACCCCACCACGAAGATCTTCGCCGACTGGTCCAAGTGGCACAACGACGTGCCCGCGTTCGAGCAGGACACCGCGCAGGCCACGCAGCTCGTCGATGCGGCGAAGGCCGACGGCTTCGACGGCAAGCTGACCTACGTGAGCGTGAACAACCCCGTCTCCCAGGCGATCGCGACGTCCACGCAGGCGATGCTCAACGCGGTCGGGTTCGACGTGGACGTCCAGTACACCGCCACGGTGACCGACATGGTCAAGCGCCTCTACGTCGACCACGACTTCGACATCACGTACTCGTCGTACAGCGTTTCCGACGCCGTGCCGTACATGCGTCTGTCGTCGGCCCTGCGCAGCGACTCGTCGAACAACATCCTCGGCTACGACAGCCCCGAGATGGACACGCTGCTCGATACCGCCCAGCACGCCACCTCGGAGGACGCGGAGAAGGACGCGCTCAAGGCCGTCGAGCAGAAGATCCACGACGACGTGCCGTTCCTCAACCTCGGCTGGGGCGCCAACTTCGTCGCCTGGCAGCCGAACGTCTACGGGGCGCTTCCCAGCAACGACGGGATCATGCTCCTGGGCAAGGCCTGGATCAAGCAGTAATCACGGCCGACGCCGTCGCGGATGGGCGGGCGCTCCTCGGAAGGAGCGCCCGCCCATCCTCATCTCGTGCGCAGCGCCGGCCCGCGATCCCATGGTCAGGGGCTCCCCCGTTGTCACATCAGTGCGTGGCCATCGCGATACGCGCCTTCTCGGCGGCGGGGATGTCCCGGGCCGCCGGCAGATCCACGCGCACGTGCAGAAGGGACGGGCCGAAGGCGAACGCCCCGCGCCCCGCATAGTCCGGGCTGACCGGGCTGCCACGGTGCCGCCCCACGTCGAACTGCTCGTTCATGCTGAACATGGCGCGCACGGTCCGGTCGATGCGGCCCGACGCCACCGGCGCGCCGTCGACGGACAGCGTGAGCGACCCGCCCCTGCCGAACCCGCCGCCGTCGTAGGCGAACTCCGCCGCGACGGTCCGCGTGCCCGCCGGGATCACGCTCTGGCCCCGGACGTGAGTCAACTCCCGGCCGACGAAGTTGTAGCAGAACACCGGGCGCCCCTCGAGCACGTAGAACGCGAAACCGCCGAACCGTCCGCCGATGCTCGCGAGCAGCCCCTCCGCATCCGCGTCGCCGGCGGATGCCGGTGCCAGCGCGGCGGTCAGCGTGAACGCGCGGTTGAAGAACTCCGGCGCCGCCTTCTCCACCAGCCCGTCCATGTGCGGGTAGACGATCAGGCTGCGACGCCCGCGCATCGGGTGCGGCGGCCCGGAGGCGGGATCCGGGTAGCGGCCTACGGTGCGGTCGTCGAGCGGCAGCACCTGGTGGCGTGCGGCCTCCGCAAGGAATTTGCCCTGGAGCTCGGCCAGCTTGTCCGGGTGCTCGGCAGACAGGTCGCGGGCCTGCGACCAGTCGGTGGTGGTGTCGTAGAGCTCCCAGCGGTCCTCGTCCATGGTGGGCAGATCTTTGACGGCGGTGGCCATGAGCCACGGCGCGCGGTGCGCGGTGACCGCCGTCCACCCGTGGTCGTAGATGCCGCGATTGCCGAAGATCTCGAAGTACTGCGTGACGTGCCGGTCCTCGGCATCGGGACGGTCGAACGTGTAGTTCATCGCCGTGCCCTCCATCGGCTGCTGCGGCACGCCGTCGACGGACTGCGGCGCCGGCACCCCGGCGGCCTCGAGGATCGTGGGGGTGATGTCGACGCAGTGGTGCCACTGGTGCCGCAGCCCCGGCTCGGTGATCTTCCGCGGCCAGTGCACGATCAGGCCGTTGCGGGTGCCGCCGTAGTGCGAGGCCACCTGTTTGGCCCACTGGTAGGGCGTGTCCAGAGCCAGCGCCCACGACGAGGGGAAATGCGCGTAGCTCGACGGGGTGCCGATCTCGTCGAGGCGACCGATCGCCTCTGCGGCGCCGTTGCGGTAGCCGTTGAGCGTGGCGAGGTAGTTGAATGAGCCCTCCATGCCGCCTTCTGCGGAGGCGCCGTTGTCGCCGATCATGTAGAGGATCAACGTGTCGTCGAGGGTTCCGCGCTCGGCGAGCGCATCGACCATGCGGCCCACCTGGTCGTCGGTGTGCTCCAGGAACGCCGCGTAGACCTCCATCAGGCGCGCGGCGACGGTGCGCTGGTCGTCGTCCAGCCCGTCCCAGTGCGGCAGTCCCGACGCCCACGGGGCCAGCACGGTGTCCTCGGGCACCACGCCGAGCTCCTTCTGGCGGGCCAGGGTGATCTCCCGCTGCCGGTCCCAGCCGTGGTCGAACTCCCCGCGGTACCGGTCCCGGTAGCGGTCCGGCACCTGCAGCGGCGCGTGGCAGGCGCCGAAAGGCACGTAGCAGAACCACGGCTTGTCCGGGTCCATCGTCTCCACCGAGTCGATCCATTCGATCGCCCGGTCCGCGAGGTCCTCGGACAGGTGGTAGCCCTCGTCCGGCGTCCGCGGCGGGTCCACGGTGCGGAAACCGTCGTAGAGGACCGGTTCGAACTGGTCGGCCTCCGCACCGAGGAAGCCGTAGAACTTCTCGAAACCCTCGCGGAGAGGCCAGCGGTCGAAGGGTCCGGCCGGGCTGATCTCCCATGGCGGCGTCTGGTGCATCTTGCCGAACGCGCCGGTGGCGTAGCCGTTGCCCTGCAGCACGCGGGCGACGGTCGCCGCCGATGCGGGTCGGGTGCCGTTGTACCCGGGGGCCTGACCGGCCATCTCCGCGATCACGCCGAAGCCGACACTGTGGTGGTTGCGCCCGGTCAATGTCGCCGCGCGGGTGGGCGAGCACAGCGCTGTGGTGTGGAACCGGGTGTAGGTGAGGCCGTCGTCGGCCAGACGTTCCGCGGTGGGGGTGCGGCACGGGCCGCCGAACGCCGAGGCGGCGCCGAAGCCCACGTCGTCGAGCATCACCAGCAGCACGTTCGGCGCACCGTCGGGCGGCCGAATCGGGTCGGGCCTCCGGAACGGCGGGTTCTGGGTCCGGAAGTCGACGGCGGCCGGAGTCGTCGCGGGCGGCGGCTGGATGGGGATCGCATGGCGGTTGTGCACGGGCGTCTCCTTGTTTTCTGCGGTCGGTCGTCCTCGCGGTGTAGTCGATCGACTACAGTGCGCGCGACCCTCACTGTAGCCACTCGACTACAGTGAGGGCGTGCAACCGATCCACGCCGCCGGGCGCCCCACCGGACGCGATGCCGTGCGCCGGTCCGTCCTGCGCGCGGCCCGCCACCATTTCGCCCGATCCGGCACCCGCGCCTCGCTCCGCGACATCGCGGACACCGCGGGCGTGAACGTCGGACTCATCCACCGGCACTTCGGACGCAAGGACCGATTGCTCCGCGAGGTCATCGACCACACCCTCGACACCAGTAGCCGCCACATCGCCGCACACGACACCGATGCGGTACGGCGGATGTTCCTCGACGCCACCGAGCAGACCGACTTCGTGCGGATGATCGCGTGGCTGGCACTCGAGCGCGGGCCCGACGGGGTCTCACCGCTGGCGGACGCCCCGCAGCGCACGATCGCGCAGGTGCGCGGCACCTCCGGCGGGGCCGACCGGGACGCACGGCTGATGACCGCGCTCACCGTCCTGTACGGGTGGTCGCTGTTCAGCCGCGAGATGCTGTCCGCCTTCGACATCGGCGAGGACCGCCGGGCCGAGTTCGAGCAGCGCATCGCCGATCTGCTGGCGGAACTGACCCGGCCGCCGGAGGCGGAAGCATGACCGGGACCGGGCGCACCGGCGGTGCACCCGCACCGTGCTGCGCGGGCGGTGCGGCGGTCACCGGGCGGGCAGGCGCAGCAGCCGTACGGGGAGACCCCGCACCACACGTCCGCGCTCCGCGCAGCACCAAGGGGCAGGTATTGCTCCCCGGCGGTGGTTTCTCCATGGGAGACCACTTCGACGAGGGGTACCCGGCCGACGGCGAGACCCCGGTGCACCGTGTGGAGCTCTCCCCGTTCCACATCGACGAGACCGCCGTGACCAACCGTGCCTTCGCGAAGTTCGTCCGTCAGACCGGCTACGTCACCGAATCCGAGCGCTTCGGCGTCTCCCCCGTGTTCCATCTGTCCATCGCCGCCGAACCCGCCGACATCCTGCACCGGCTCGACACCACGCACTGGTGGATCGCCGTCCGGGGAGCCGACTGGCGTCACCCCGAGGGGCCGAAGTCGAACATCGGCGACCGCTCGAACCACCCGGTGGTGCACGTGTCCTGGAACGACGCCTCCGCCTACGCGCGGTGGGCGGGCAAGCGGCTGCCCACGGAGGCCGAGTGGGAATACGCGGCGCGCGGCGGGCTCGCCGGCCGGCGCTACCCGTGGGGCGACGAACTGACGCCGCGGGGCGAGTGGCGCTGCAACATCTGGCAGGGCCGTTTTCCCGACGTCAACACGCGCGACGACGGATTCCTCACGACTGCGCCCGTGAAGTCCTACCGCCCCAACGGCCACCGACTGTGGGGCACCGCCGGCAACGTGTGGGAGTGGTGCTCCGATTACTTCGACCCCGGCTACTACTCGCGCTCACCGCGCCGCAACCCGCAGGGGCCGCCGACGGCCACCGGGGCGCGCATCATGCGCGGAGGGTCGTTCCTGTGCCACCACTCGTACTGTCACCGCTACCGGGTGGCCGCGCGCTCGTCGAACACGCCGGACTCGGCCTCCGCCAACCTGGGGTTCCGCTGCGCGAACGACGCGTAGTCGGCCGTCGTCCGCGGGGGTGCGCGGCCCCGGTCGGTCATCCGGGGACTACAGAGCGCTGCCGGCCACCCATGTGTCCCACGGCACCGACCAGTCGCCGTTCTGCCACAGCTGCAGCGGCTGGCCGCCGGTGTTGACCACCTTGACGACGTCGCCGACACGGGAGAAGTTGAAGAACCACTGCGCGTCCGAGGGCGAAAGGTTCAGACACCCGTGGCTGGTGTCGGTGTTGCCCTGCGCCCACATCGTGGAGGCGAGCGCGTGCAGATAGATGCCGTCATTGGAGATACGTGTGGCCCAGTTGATGGACTCCTTGTACCCCAGGCGGGAGTTGATCGGCAGCCCGTAGGTGGATGAGTCCATCACCACAGGGTTGGCCTTGCCCAGGACCGTGTAGGTGCCGCGCTGGGTCCAGAACGACAAGGTCTGGCCGTCCACGGTCTGCGTGCCGCCCATGCCCATCGAGGTGGGCATGGTGCGCACCACCTCGCCGTTGTTCTTGACCGTGACCGTCTTGGTGTTGTCGTCGGCCACCGAGACGTGCGCGTCGCCGATGTTGAACGAGATCGACGCGTCCTCCTGGCCGTACATACCGCCGCCGACGTCCAGACCGTAGAGCTTGGCGTTCACCTTCACCTGCGTGCCCGGAGCGTAGAAGTCCTTGGGGCGCCAATGCGCCGCGGAGTCGCTGACCCAGTTCCACTCCCCGTCCACGTGCGGGGTGGTCTCCACCGTGAGCGCCCTCTGCGCTGCGGCCTTGTCTTCGATCGGCTCGTCGAAGTGGGCGACGATCACCATCCCGACGCCGTACGTGGCGCCGTCCTGCATCGCGCCGCCGCCGGTGGTCTCGAAGTACAACTTGGTCTTGTTGCTGGGCGTGAGCGTGGTGACGGTCCGGGAGACGTCGGTCTCGAGACCCTTGGCGTCCACCGCCGTCGCCTTGACCGTGTACTCCTTGGCGTAGCCGAGCGGTTCAGTGGTCTTCCACGTCAGCTTGTCGGGTGTCATGACACCGTCGACCTTCTCGCCGTCGGAGTTGGTCATGGTGACGTCGGTGAGCGTCCCCTTCTCGACCTTCACGGACACCGGATCGGTGGGGTTGATCGGGGTGTCCGGCCCGGGCGCGACGGAGATGCGCGCGTCGCTCGTGGGCGGCGGCGCGGTGGTCCCGTCCGCGCCGCCGGGGCCGCCGGATTCTCCGATCGTGCATCCCGCCAGCGTCATCACCGTCAACAGGGCGCAGACGAGCCCGATGATCAGCCGTCGGGATGCTCGCATCACTACTCCTCGCCGCCGACGCGACCGGCCGGGTTCCGTCCGGCGGCGCCGCGCGCATATTCCACTACAACCCCCGACCACCGTCACAAGCGTCGGCGCCCCCCGTGCGCCGTCCGACATCCGCAGGGGGATTGCCTTACCGGTCAAGGCTACCGACACCGCATTATTACCACGGGATCGGATCCCCGTCGCGCCACGTGTTGAACCACACACGAGTCACATTACAACGCGCACGGAGGCACACTGGAATCATGACGTCAGGTGACCTTGGGGATTCGGACTCTGCACGGACGGAGGAAGCGCGCCGCGACGAGGACGCCGCCCCCGTCTGCTCGGCCCGCGGATGCCGCGAGGACGCCCGATGGGCGGTGGTCTGGAACAATCCGAAGATCCACACGCCGGACCGGGAGAAGATCTGGGCGGCCTGCGACGAGCACCGGGGCACGCTGTCCGATTTCCTGTCGATGCGGTCGATGCTGCTGCGGGTGGAGCCGCTCTCCTCGGCCTGACGGCCCTGCCCCGGGCCGATCAGCCTTCCGTGTGGCGGGCCAGCGCCTTCTCCGTCGCGGCCAGCACGATGCACGTGGCCACGCCGTCCATCGCCGTGCGCAGTTCCTCGAGCGACGGGTAGCTGGGCGCGAGCCGGATGTTGCTGTCGGACGGATCCTGCTTGTACGGGTACGTCGAGCCGGCCGCGGTCAACGCGATCCCCGCATCCGCGGCGAGGTCGATCACGCGCCGCGCCGTCCCCTCCGCCACGTCCACGCTGATGAAGTAGCCGCCCTCCGGCGCGGTCCAGGAGGCGGCCTTGTTGTCGCCCAGCCGGTCCTCGAGGATGTCGAGCACCGCCGTGAACTTGGGCGCCAGCAGTGCACGGTGGCGCTCCATGTGGGCGCGCACCCCGTCGGCATCGCCGAAGAACTGCAGGTGGCGCAGCTGATTCACCTTGTCCGGGCCGATCGTCTTCTTCCCCACCAGGCCCAGATACCAGTCCAGATTCGGCGTGGAGGACGCGAAGAAACCGACCCCCGCGCCCGCGAAGGTGATCTTGGAGGTGGACGCGAACACGTAGGGGCGGTCCGGGTTGCCGGCCTCCGCGGCCATGCCCAGCACGTCGAACACCGGCGCCGGCTCCTCCGCCAGCGTGTGCACCGCGTACGCGTTGTCCCAGAACAGCCGGAAATCCGGGGCCGCGGCGGGCATCGACACCAGCTCGCGCACCTTCTCCTCCGAGTACACCGCTCCGGTGGGGTTGGAGTAGTTGGGGATCGCCCACATGCCGCGGATCGACGGGTCCGACGCGACCAGTTCTGCGACGCGGGCCGTGTCCGGCCCGTCCTCGCGCATCGGCACGGTGATCATCTCGATCCCGTACTGCTCGCAGATGGCGAAGTGCCTGTCATACCCCGGGCTGGGGCACAGGAACTTCACCCCCGGCTCCTGCGACCAGGGCCGCGGCGAATCCGGAGTACCCCTGAGCAGGGAGAACACGATCAGATCGTGCATGACCTCCAAGCTCGCATTGCCTGCGGCGACGATGTTGCCCGTGGGGACCCGGAGGATCTCGCCGAAAATCTCACGCAGCGCGGGCAGGCCCTTGATCCCGCCGTAATTGCGGCAATCGGTGCCGTCCGGGTCGGTGTAGTCGTCCCCGGGGAGGGACAGCAGGCGATTGGACAGATCGAGCTGCTCCGGCGACGGCTTCCCCCTGGTCAGGTTCAGCGCGAGCTTTTCCGCCACCAGGGCCTGGTAGTTCGCGGTCTGGCGCTGGTGCTCGGCGAGGAGCTCTTCATGACCGAGTGAATCGATCCACATGCGGGAGCCTTTCCCGGGGCCCGACACACATGCGTACCGCGAGGCGAGTGCCGTCAGCACCCGGACTTATGGGAGCAGAAGCAGACAATAGTAAGGACCCCGCGCACCCGCCAGAGCCCGTTGACCCTTGCTGCCTTCCGGCCCTGG
>CAYVJJ010000027.1:0-16446 GCA_964451655.1 uncultured Mycobacteriaceae bacterium
TCGCCTTCCGGCATCTGCCGAACGCGGAGTTGCACGTGTTCAGCAACTGCGGGCATTGGGCGATGATCGAGCAGCGCGACTCGTTCAACCGGCTGGTGCTCGAGTACTTCACCCGCGAGAACTGACCTCGGGCGGACGGTGGGCGTCGTCGTGCTCACCACCCTCAACCGTGGCTGATGCCCCCTCGGAAGCCTGGTCATGCGGGTCACAATGGTCCTGCAGTGGCTGCCCGTCGCATGCGGTTACCTGTTCGGCTACGGCCATATCGCGCTCGTGGCCGGGGTCGGCGGCGCCGGCACCGGGCTGCACGTCGACAGTCTGACGCACTCAGCACGTGCCGGATGATTCCTTCCGGGTGAGCTGATCACCGGTCCGACCGGATCCGCCGGTTCCCTGCGCCCGCAGTTGATACGAGAGCACTGCCATCGTGAACAAGCCCCATGCCAGGGGGATCAGGGCGCCGAAGCCCTCGCGTGCGAAATGCACCAGGGCGCTCAAGGCGGTCGACACGACCGCAGCGAGTCGGAGCGTCCGCAACGGCCACAGCGGCGCGCCGACAGAACGTCGCCGGAGCAGCCGCACAGTCGCCGGAAGCGCGAGTGCCAGTGTGATCGCCGCGCTGCCGAACAGGGCACCGTCAGCGAGTCCCATCGTGCCGACGGCGTTCAGCGGATCTGCGATCGGCGACTCGACGTGGATCCCAATGAACTGCGCGGCCCCCGCCGCTACCGAGATCATGGAGCCGATCACCATGACCACTCCGACCAGCGGAACCCACCGCGGACTTCGGAAGATACCAGGAACCATCCGCGTACCGAGCTCCCGCATCGCTTGGAGCCGGTCCACTCGGTGGTCGGCGGCCTCGATCAGCAGTCTCGTACCCCGCACCGCATCGACGTCCGCCCCGTGGGCCGCCGCGCTGTCCAGCAACAGAATAGCCGTCGCCCTGCGCCCGGGCGCTAGTCCGCGTGCGGCCCCCTCCGCCGCCATCGTCGCCGCGTTCGCCAGGCACTCGTCCGCGTCGGGGCGCCGCGCATCCCGCAGGACCCGGTTGATCACGAGGACGACCACGACGCACACGTACATGATCTCCGCGGAGGGACCGAAGAAGTAGTCGTTGTCGACGGTGACGAACTTGCCGACTTCATCCAGGAACAATCCGAATCCGATACCGCCGAGGACCACCATTGCCGCACGTGCGACGCCGCCGAGGAACAACCATCCGACGAGCAGTGCCGACATCATCAGCACGCCCCCGTACAGCGCGTGTGCGATATGCAGCGTCCCTCCACCGACCTGCGGATATCCGGTCAACGCAAGGTATAAACGGGTCAGCAGAATCGTCACGATGGCAACAACGAGGAAAACTTCGACCATCGCGCTTCCCCGGACATTCCGCAACACCCGCGACCGGCGCACGCCTGCTTCTCCGACCGGATCTCTTCCTGCTGTCTGCATCGGTCTATATGCGCTGCACTACGTGACTTGAGAGCCCCCTGGCCGTCGCAGCATCCCGTGCCACGACCGCACCGGGAATCTGCATCAGCGCGTTGAGTCGGGAGAACACCATCCGACGGGCGGCCCGACTCGCTGTAGGCCACCCACGTTCGCTCAGCTCCTTCGCGATCTCGGCGAAATAACGGCTCTCCTCCGTGAAACGAGCCCCGCTACGTGCACTTTCACTCGAATGCCCCGCACGATGTCGTCGATAATCGAAGGCGACCTCCGTGCCGACGACGACCCTGCCCCCACCGATCAGTGCATCGACGACGAACGCGAGGTCATGCGCCGCGTCGATCCCCGGGCGGAACGGAACCTGCTGCATGGTGTCGCGCCGGTAACACCCTGCCGGCGTGTAAAGCCAGTTCCCCCGCAGGAGCTCGGCGACGCCGGCTTCTCCAGCGAGAGTGACCTCGCCACGCCGTCCTGTGCCGATCCGTCCCTTGATCCGATCGACCAGCGGGAGCCAGGGCACGCCGTCCTCATCGACCACGCGCACCCCCGGTTGCACCACCGCAGCGTCGGGATGGCGGGCCAGGAGGTCCGCAACCGTACGGCCATAGTTCGGAAGCACCTGGTCGTCGTAGTCGAGAAGGACGAACCGTTCCCACTCGGCCATCGATATGCACTGGTAGATGTTCGCATTGACACCGAGATTGACCGGATTTCGGTGGTAACGAATGCGGTCGTCATCGAGCTCCAGCACAGCGGCAGCAGCGGCTGCACCGTCCGGGTAGCGGTCCTCCACCACCGTCAACCGCCACCGCACGTCCTCGAGTCGGCGGACGCTGCCGATCGCCGACATCAGATAGTCTATTCGCCCGTAGTAGGGCACGAAGAATTCGATATCCATCATTGAGTTCTCACCCCGCTACCGCGCAAGCCAGGGATTCGACGACGCGATCCTGTTGTGCTCGTGTGATCCCCGGGTACATCGGCAGGCTCAGGATCTCGTCCGCCGCACGCTCCGCGTTCGGATATGCCCCGCGCGCGCCGTGACCGCCGGCGAAGGCCCCGGTGAGATGCACCGGGGTCGGATAGTGCACTGCCGCCCCTATTCCGTCGGCGTGGATCGATCCGAGCACCCGATCTCTTTCACCCACCCGGATCACGTAGAGGTGCCACACGTGTTCGTTGCCTTCGGCCACGACGGGGGTGACGACCGCGGGAACGGCACTGAGCAGTTCGTCGTAGTACGCGGCAGCCTCGCGCCGCGCCGCATTCCAGGATTCGAGCCGGCGCAGCTTCGCACGGAGGACGACGGCCTGCATCGTGTCGAGACGACTATTGAATCCCACTATCGAGTGTTCGTACTTCCGGGGACTGCCGTGTCCGCCCAGCAGCCGCACCGTCTCCGCCATCGAAGCGGAACCGGTGGTGACGGCGCCCCCATCGCCGTAGCATCCGAGGTTCTTGCCGGGGTAGAAGCTGGTCGCCGCGACGTCTCCCACAGCTCCGGCCCGCACGCCCAGACGCACGGCCCCCTGCGCTTGCGCCGCATCCTCGACGATGGTGATCCCGCGAGTCCGGCATTCATCGACGATCGGATCGATCGGCGCGATCTGACCGTACAGGTGCACGGGGATCACAGCCTTGGTCCGCTCCGTGAATGCGGCCTTCGCGGCGCCGGCGTCCAGGAGGAGCGTGTCGGCGTCGCAATCGACGAACACGGGTTGGGCGCCGGTCCTCACGATCGCTTCTGCGGTGGCGATGAAGGTGTTCACGGGGAGGACGCATTCGTCCCCCGGTCCGACACCCGATGCGCGCAAGGCGAGTTCGATGGCGTCCGTTCCGCTGCCCACGCCGACGCAATGCGTCGTCCCGCAGTACTCCGCGTACTCACGCTCGAACCACCCGAGATGCGGGCCGCCGATGAATGCGGTGGACTCCACCACCTCCTTCCAACCCGCGGCCAACTCCTCTGCGATCTCGGCATGCTGCGGCGCCAAGTCCACCAATGGCACACCATCTTTCGACTTCACCACTGCACGCCCTCCCCGCCGGTCACCGGAACGAAACCGCCTCCCGCAGCGTGGCTGGCCGCCGCGGCCTCAAGTTGCTCGACCACCCGGAGCCCGGCGTGCCCGTCGGTAAGAGGCGGGCGGCCGGCGGTGATCGCAGCGATGAACTCCGCGATCATCGCCTCCAACGCCTCCGTCTCCGCCAGCGCGGGCGAAACCGCGTCACCCTTCCGGTAACGCAGGCGGGCGCCTCCTCCGGTCGGCGCCGGATCCACCCCCCGGTCGTACACGACGAGCGGCTGCACGGGATCGAGTTCGTTCCAGACGGCGGTCCGACGGGATCCGCCGACGACCACCGTCCGCATCTTCACCGGCGACAGCCAACTCTCGTGCGCGTGCGCGAGCGCGCCGTTCGAAAGCCGCACCGACAGATGGGCGGTGGCCGGGCGGTCCAGGTACTGCGGTGTGCTGGTGTGCGCCGCCACCTCCACCGGTGTGACCCCCTCGGGGAGAATCGCTTCGAGGATGGACAGATCATGCGGCCCCAGGTCCCACATGACATCCACGTCCGGCTGCACGATGCCCAGATTGACCCGCGTCGACTCGATATACTGCAAATCACCGAGCTCCCCGCTGCGCACCAGCTCGGACAGCACGCGGATCGCCGAGGTGTAACAGAACGTGTGATCGACCATGAGCACGACGCCGTTGTCCGCCGCCGCCTGCACCATCTTCCGCCCGTCACCGGTTGAGGCGGCAAGCGGCTTCTCCACGAGCACGTGCTTCCCCGACTCGATCGCCGCGAGCGCGAGATCGCAATGCGTGGCGACGGGGGTGGCGATGACGACCGCGTCGACCGAATCGTCCGTCAACACATCATCGACGGATGCGCACACCGGAACGGTGCTGTATTCGCCAAGCAGCCGACGGGCGTTCGCAGGCTCGGTATCGCACACCGACTGCACCGCGACCTCCGCCGACGCCTGCAGGTTCCGCAGGAGATTCCGCCCCCAATACCCGGCGCCGATCATGGAAACGCCAACTACCACCTGCAACCCCTTCGATGTCGTGAGCGCCTCGTCCAGTCCGCACGGCAGTAGGAACTGCTGAAACGCGGTCTTCTCACACTGAATGTATCGCTGTTACAGTACGCCCCATGACTGATACCTCCCGTGTCACACCGCCCACACCGGTCCGCATCGCGTTCGGATGCTGGATCGTCATCACGCTTCTCGGGCTCGTCGGCGGCATCCTGATCGCCGCCGGAGCCGGCAGCGCCCTGTACTCCGGCATCGACGAGACCGCTGACGAGTCCACCGCCGCGCTCACCATCGCCGGAATCGTCGTCGTCGCGTTCGGCCTCATCCAGCTGTGGCTGGCGTTCCGCATGAACGCCGGCACCAACTGGGCGCGCATCGTGCTCGCCGTACTCGGCGTGCTGTCACTGATCTCCATGTGGGGAGGCAGCGGCGGAGGCGCATACAACTGGATCTACCTCGTACTGCTCGTCGGCGGCGTTGCTCTCATGTTCCTGCCCGCCAACACGGACTGGTTCAGTTCTCGCGCAGGCCGGCTCCAGGGGTGAGCTCCGACAAGCCTGGCGGCCGCCACCGCCGGGGATCGCGGCGCCCGGCCCAGTACCACCGGCCGGGCGCCCGACGCGTACCGCACCGCATCGCCGCGACCGCCGCAGTCTGCGCGATAACGGTAGGGGGCATCGCGTTCCTTGAGGCGCGCAGCACCAGCACATCCGAGGCAGCGGAGTCGCACCCTGGGGACGCTAGACCGGGGACGCCCACTGCCGCGCCGGCGTCGCCCCCGCAGCCCACACCACCACCCGAACCACCGCCGTTCAACGTGCCGATGACGCGCCTCGCCCCCGGCGAAACACCGCCGCAGTTCGTGCTGTTCTCGTTCGACGGCGTCGGAGTCACCCCCAACTGGGACATGTTCCTCGACGCAGCCCGCGCCACCGACGCCCGCTTCACCGCACTGATGACCGGCTTGTATTTCCTCACGGACGACAATGCATTCCACTACCAAGGACCCGGGCACGCTCCGGGCGAGGCCGCTGTCGCATTCGGTGGAACGCAGGATGAGGTCCGCGAGCAGATCCGCTACCTCAACAAGACATGGCTGGGCGGCCACGAGATGGGGACGCACTATGTCGGCCACTTCTATGCCGGCGGCGGATACAATGGCGACCGCTGGACCAGCGCCGACTGGAACGTCGAGCTGGACGAGTTCTTCACGCTCATGGCCGACTGGAAACGGAACAACGGGCTGGGCGACGCTCCCGAAGACCTGCTGTTCGGCCCAGACGAGGTACGTGGCGGACGCACCCAATGCCTCGAGGGACAGATCGACCAGCTGATCCCCGCGTGGAAGGTCCACGGCATGACCTGGGATTCGTCCATGCCCTCGCCGACGACCGGGATCTCCTGGCCCTACCAGGTCGACGGCATCTGGGAGTTCCCCATCCCCTACGTGTACTCGCCACCGCTGGGCAAGTCCCAGACCGCGCTGGACTACAACTTCTGGTACACCTTCAACGGTGCCAAGGATCAACCCGGCACCGCACCTGATGTGCGGAGCATCGTCAAGGACACCTACCTGTACATGTACGACCGGGTAAGGAACGGCAATCGTGCACCCTTGGTGATCGCGAACCACTTCAACGACTGGAACGGCAACGCGTTCAACCCTGCCACCGCCGACTTCATGCGCGAAGTGTGTGATGATGCCGACACCATCTGCGCCACCTACTCCGACGTGGTGGCATGGATCGAGCTTCAAGACCCCGATCAGCTCGCGCGGTGGCAACAGCTGCCGCCGGCCGCGGCAGGAGCGCACTCATGACCGACACCGCCGGACGTCCCGGCCACCTGGACGAAGCCTCCGCATCGGCGGCGTCACACGCAGACGAGCACCGGACCCGATACCCGGCCCGCCCGGTGCCTGGATGGCTGATCCCCGCCTGGCGCGGCATCAAAACCGCGCCGTTCACCACGGTCACCACATTGGTGCTGCTCATCACCGGAGTCGTCTCGCGCGGACTCTGGTCGCCTGTACGGGAGACGTCGTGGTTCCCTGATATCGCCGACGGGCTGCCCGGACTCCGCGCCGGACACTGGTGGACTCCGCTGTCCGGCATGCCGTTCGGTGTCACACCCGCAGTCTTCATCACCCTCGTCGTCCTCACGCCTTTCGTGCTCGGCTGGGCGGAGTGGCGGCTCGGGACGATCCGCACCACCGCCGTGTTCTTCGCCGGCCAGATCGTGTCGATACTCATCGCCTCCGGACTCATTCAACTCGCCGACCTCGCCAGTTGGCCGTGGGCCAACGCCCTCGCCACGACCCGCGACTCCGGCATGACCACCGCGCTCGTCGCCTGCGTCGCCGCCGCCACCGCCACATTGCGCTCGCCATGGCGCCTGCGCGTGCGCGCAGTCCTGATCGCCTACGTCGCTGTCAGTTTCCTGTTCGTTGCCAGGTTCGCCGACGTCGCGCATATAGCGGCGGTCGTAGTGGTCCTTCCGCTCGCCGACAGGGTCTTCTCCACCGCCGAGCACGGGTTCGGCCCACGGACACGCCGCGAGTACCGCCTCGTCGCGTCCCTGGGGCTGATGCTGATCGGTGTTGTGCACGTGATCGTCCACCTGAGCCCCACCGACGGCCCGCTCGGCCCCACAGGAGCCGACGAATCGTCCTTCTGGTCCACGCTGCTCACCGTCGCGGTGATCCTGGGAATCGGGGACCAGCTCCGGAGGGGACGGCACTGGGCATGGCGTGTCGCGGTCGGCTACGGCTCGCTCGTCGTCGCGGCCACGGTGCTCGCCCTGGCACTCGTCGTCGCCACCGACTACGAGAGCATCGGCGCGGTTTCCGTCGGCACATCGCTGCTGTGGCTCGCGCTGGTCGTCATGCTCGTCGTCGGACGTTCCGCATTCCACACGCCGGCACACCATAAGGCGCTGGGCTACGACGGGGACGGGGATCCTGTGGACGGCGCCAAGGCCGCGTTGCGCGCCCATGGCGGAAACACCATGTCGTGGATGATCACCTGGGAGCGCAACGAGTACCTGTTCCTGCCTGCGGGTGCGGACGGAGGAAAGCCCGCGGTTCCCGGTGTGATCGGGTTCCAACGGCACGCCGGTGTGGTCATCGAGCTCACCGACCCGGTCTGCCCACCCGACCGCATCGGGGACGCCGTGGCCGAACTGACCCGTGTAGCCGAGGATTCCGCCGCAGTCCCGTGCCTCTTCTCGGTATCGCAGCCCGCGGCCGATGCGGCGGCAGCACAGGGCTGGCGGGTGCTGCAGATCGCCGAGGACACGATCATTGATCTGCCCGAACTCGAGTTCAAGGGCAAGAAGTGGCAGAACGTCCGCTCAGCATTGAACAAGGCGGACAAGCGGGGCATGGCCTTCACGATGTGCCGGCTCTCTGAACAGTCGTCCGGCGTGCTGGCCCAGGTCCGCGAGATCTCCGAGCAATGGGTCGGCGAGAAGGAGCTGCCGGAAATGGGCTTCACCCTGGGCACGGTCGAAGAGGCCCTCGATGATGCCACCCTGGTCGCGCTGGCCACCGACGCCGACGGCACCGTACAGGGCGTGCTGTCCTGGCTGCCGGTCTTCGGTCCCGCCGCCGAGAACGGCGCACCCGTCACCCTAGGGTGGACGCTCGACGTGATGCGCAAGCGCGAGGATGAGGGCGCCGTCAACGTGATGGAGTTCCTCATCGCCAGATCGGCGATGCACTTCAAATCCGAGGGGGCGTCGTTCGTCTCGCTGTCCGGCGCGCCCCTCGCTAGAGCGGGCGACGAGGCCGCGCAGCCGATGGACCGTGCCCTGGACCTGCTCGGCGCCGCCATCGAGCCGTTCTACGGGTTCCGGTCCCTGCACAAGTTCAAGGCCAAGTTCAACCCGCGCTACGAACCGGTGTATCTGTGCTGCCGAGACGAGGCCGACCTGCCGCGCATCGGCGTGGCCATCGGCCGGGCGTATCTGCCCGACGCCACTCCGCGTCAACTGGTCGCGCTGGCGCGGCAGTAGCCATGGACGGCTTTGCGGCACGGGGCCGCGCCCACGGTGCGGCCGCGCCGCACGGGGTGGGGCGGCGCGCACTGCTGTCCGCCGCGGCCGCGTTCGCACTCGCAGGCTGCACCACGACAGCGGCGCCTCGGACGCAGCGGACCGATGCCGTCAGCAGCAGCCGACCCGGTCCGCACCCTGCCCGCACTGCAGCACCGGCCGCGCCCACGACCTACCCGACTGCCGACGACTACGCGGGGCTCGCTCCATCGTCATGGGGCACCGATCTGCCAGGCATCGTGTCGGCGGTTCCCACGATCTCGGGCCACACCACCGTGGCGCTGACGTTCGACGCGTGCGGAGGACCGGGAGGCTCGGCGGTGGACCATCGCCTTCTCCGCCTGTTGAGGCACCACGGAGTGCCGGCGACGCTGTTTCTCAACCGACGCTGGATCGACGCGAACACCGCACTGGCCCGCACTCTGGCTGCGGACCCCTTGTTCGATCTCGAGAACCACGGCACGCGGCATGTGCCGCTCAGCGTCACAGGACGGGCCGCATACGGAATCAGCGGCACCGCTTCGCCTACCGAGGTCATCGAGGAGATCGAGAGCAACCGTCACGTGCTCGCGGGCCTGAGCGGCGAAACGCCGACCTGGTTCCGAGCCGGCACTGCGCACTACGACGATGTCGCCGTGCGCATCGCCCGTGACCGCGGCGTGCGCCCCGCCGGATTCACGGTCAACGGAGACCAGGGCGCCACGCTCCCCGGGCGGACGGTTGCCGCCAACCTCACCGCCGCGCCTGACGGTGCGATCGTGCTGTGCCACATGAACCAGCCGGGTGGAGGAACTTCCGAGGGTCTTTCCCTGGCATTGCCGGTGATGGTGGCAGCCGGCGTGAGATTCGCAAGGCTCCCCGCGGCGTTCTGACCCGCTCTCGACGGTCAGTCGCGGGCCATCTGCCCCAGCCAGTGCTCGAACAAGACGAGCTCCGGCCCGGCCAGGCCCCCCTCCTGCTGATCACTGTTGTGCAGCGCCACGAGGAGTGCTGCTGCGGCGCCCGCGACGTCGCCGCCATGTTCACCCGTCACCGCGTCTTCCCCCTTCCTCGCGTCCTCGGCGTCCGAACCCGCGCTCCCCCCTGCACCGGTGATCGCTGCGATCGTCGCCTCACGCATCGCCGCCGACAACGCGGCGTCGGCGGTGCCATCGACGACCTGCCGGAGCGTCACACCGATGACCGCCGCCAACACATGCGCCGCCGCCTGCTCGGCTGGAACGACTAGCCGACCGGCCGACTCCGCCGCCTCGGTTGCACGCAGCACCATGTCGGCGACCCGCTTCTCCGACGGCGACCTGCGCCCGGGCACGGCACGCCCGTACATCAGCACGTACAGCCCCCTGTTCGCGAGCCCGAAGCCGAAATGCGTGTCCCACCCCCACCGGATGTGCCCCACGGGGTCCTCGGAGGGGTCATACGGGCGCTTCGCCGCCAAGTACAGCCCGTAACCGTGTTCGGTGACGGCGTCGAGCAGCCCCTCCTTGCTCCCGAAGAAGTGGTACAGGGTGGGCAGACGCACGCCCACCTCTGCGCAGACGTCGCGGAGGACGATCGACGCTCCAGGGGACGCGGCGATGAGTTGCGCGGCGGCATCGAGAAGTTCGCTTCGCGTGTCCCTTGATCGATCCGCCCCCGGACCTCCGGACGTCGCCATCATGCGCACATGATAGTCCCCATGCTCGAAGTCATCCCCGGAGCGTGGTCCGCTCGCGGTATCGACCACGTGGATGAGACAACAAAAATCCTGTGTTTCCGTTTCATTCGGACCGTGCCTAGCGTCGAAGAAGACAGGCACGGACATTCAGGAATACGAAGGGACCACTGGTGACGAAGCACGAAGGACACCGGCACAAGCTGGCAGGGAAGGTTGCCGTGGTCGGCGGCGGCGCCAAGAATCTCGGCGCGCTGCTGAGCCGGGGGTTCGCCGACGAAGGCGCAAACCTCGTCGTCCACTTCCACAGCGACGCGGCCGCAGCGAACGCCCAGGACACCGTTAGAGCGGTCGAGGAAGCAGGAGGTAAGGCCGTAGCAGTGCAGGGTGACCTTACGAAGGTCGACGATGTACGGCGACTGTTCGACACTGCGGTCGACCAGTTCGGCCGCGTGGACATCGCCGTCAACACCACGGGGATGGTACTGCGCAAGCCGATCCTGGAGATCTCCGAAGACGAGTACGACCGAATGGCAGGAATCAATGCCAAGGCCGGATTCTTCTTCATCCAGGAGGCCGGACGCCGGCTCTCCGACCATGGAAGGATCATCAGCCTCGGGACGTCGCTCCTGGCGGCGTTCACAGACGGCTACTCTGTGTACGCGGGCGGCAAGTCGCCGCTGGAGCACTTCACTCGCGCTGCGGCAAAGGAGTTCGCAGATCGCGGCATCTCGGTCAACGTGGTGGCACCGGGCCCCATGGACACCCCGTTCTTCTACCCCCAGGAGAACGACCAGCGCGTGGCGTTCCACAAGTCGCAGGCACTCCACAACCAGCTCACGCAGATCGACGACATCGCCCCGGTGATCACGTTCCTGGCCACGGACGGCTGGTGGTTCACCGGACAGACGCTGTTCCCCAACGGCGGATACACCACCCGCTGATCCGTCGGGGCATCGTCATCCATGGGATCGTGAGTCATGCCGCTCGATCTGAACAAGCTCCGCCACCTCGTCGCGGTGGCCGAGGATGGAAGCTTCACCGGAGCAGCCGCGGTCCTGCACATGTCCCAGCAGGCACTCTCAACCTCCATCCGGGTTCTCGAACGCGAGGTGGGGGTGCCGCTACTCGAGCGTGGACGCTCGGCGGTGATTCCGCTTCCCGCCGGGCAGGCCCTGGTCGAGGACGCCCGCGCGCTGCTGGGTGCGGCCGACGCCGCACTCGAACGCGCCCGACGGAAGGGCCGCGGTGAACGGCGTGCTCTGCGCATCGGGCATACCCCTGCTGTCACCGGCGACGAGGTCGGCGCGCTGCTCGCCCCCGTGCGCCGCGCCGACCCCGGCGTCGCCGCGATCGTCGGCCAGCGCTACCCGGACGAGCTGACGGCGCAGCTTCTGCAGGGCGACACCGATCTGGGGCTGTGCCGGGGGATGCGCCCGGCATCCGGCCTCGAGCGGATCGTCGTCGCCCGGCACCGGCTGCGCGTGGCCGTCCCGCACGACCACCCGCTGAGCGTCCGAGATCAGATCTCACTCGCCGAGCTCCAGGGCACCACGATCATCGTATGGGGCACCCCCGGCCGCTCCGGCTACACGGACCTGCTCCTTGCGCACTGCCGCCGGGCCGGGTGGGAGCCGGACCTCGAGCGCAGCGCAGTCCAAGGCACGCCGCCCATCACCGCGGTGATCGAATCCGGTCATGCCGCATTCGTCACCTCCCCGCCCGGCGCTGCCGTCGGCGGGCGCGTCAGCGTCGTCGACGTCGTCCCCCCGATCTATGCTCCGGTGTACGCCGTGTGGTCGCCCGGCATCGGGAACCCGGAACGCGACGCGCTTCTTGCGCGGCTGAAGGAGGCCGAGTGAAAACGGGGTCCTGGAAGTCCGGCCCCGCTATTCGGCGATAATCGGATCCTGCGGGACGCACCACAGCACCGATCCGCGCCGACGAGGGGAACGATGAGTCCGATGGAAAGGCGACGGTTCCTCACCGTGCTCGCCGCCGGAACCGCTGCCGCGCTGGCCGGCTGCTCCACTGCGGACGCCGCCGACCCGAGCGCCGCCGGAGAGGCCTCAGTGCCGCCCACTGCCGACCGGCCGGCGCCGACTCCCGCCCCGGTTCGGCTGCCGCCGCCTCCCCCTGCCTCGGCGAAGGTCCCCGTGCCGGCCGGCACGCTGACCGAGATCCCCGGCCCCGGCCGCAACCTGGCGTTGACGGTGGACGACGGGGCCGATCCGCAGGTGGTGGAGGCCTACATCCAGTTCGCTGAGGACACGGGCGCGCGCTTCACCTTCTTCGTCACCGGCCGGTACGAAGCGTGGACCGACCTCGCCCCGCGTCTGCGCCCTCTCGTCGACAGCGGCCAGATCCAGTTGGGCAACCACACCTGGTCGCATCCCGACCTCACATCGCTCACCGAAAGCGGGATCGCAGCCGAACTGGACCGCACCCGGAAGCTGCTGCACGACACCTACGGCGTGGACGGCACACCCTACTTCCGGCCACCGTACGGGTACCACGATGAACGGGTGGACCGCATCGCCGCCGACCAGGGTTACACCGTGCCGACATTGTGGTACGGGTCGCTATCGGACTCCGGCCTGATCACCGAGGAGTACCTGGTCAAGATGGCGCGCGAGTACTTCACCCCGCAGTCGATCGTGATCGGCCACGCCAACCACCCCACGGTGACGCATTGCTACCCGCAACTGGTGGACGTCATCGTCGAGAGGAACCTGTCGGTGGTCACGCTCGACGACGTGTTCCTCCGCCCCTGACCAGGAGATCGGACGCGTTCAGCCCCGGTCGTCGTCACCGACCGGAGCCGACCATCCCCAGGATCAACTCCTTCGCCCTGTGCCACGCATCGGAGCCGACGTCACCGAACTCGGCGTGCCCGACGCCATCGAGAGTCACCAGCCGCGCGGGGTCCCCCGCGGCACGGGCCTCTTCGACGTACCCGACGGACTGTTCCGGGAGTACGACCTGGTCGGCAGCACCGTGCACGGCGATCACCGGCATACCCACCGGAAGGTGCTCGACGGGCGACGCGATGGCGTACCGTTCCGGTTGCTGCACGGGGTCTCCTCCCAGCAGTCCACCGACGAATCTGTCGTGCCCGTGTGTGACGGCCAGGTTCAGATCGAACACACCCGCCATGATCACGGCCCCCTTGAGCCGTATCTCCGGCTGGTGCCCCGGCGATCCGGGCGGAAGGGTATGACGACCCGCAATCCAGGCCGCCAGATGTCCACCTGCCGAGTGCCCGGCCGCATACACGCGATCGAGGTCGAGCCGACCGCCCGCCGCGTTCTGCACCGGCCCGGCGAGGGCCTCGACCGCATCGTCCGCATCGGCGAGCGTCGCGGGCCACCCGCCGGCGCCGCCCACCCTGCGGTATTCGATGTTCCACACCGCCGCGCCGCGCTCGGCGAGCGAACCCGCGAGCGGCTCGAAGTAGCTCAGCTCCTGCTGCTGGGCCCACCCTCCGCCGTGCACCATGACCACCACGGGGAACGGCCCGCCCCCTTCCGGCAGGTGGAGCATTCCGAAGTGCGCGGGATCCGGCCCGTACTCCACGCGGACAGTGCGCGGCGAATGCTTCTCCTCGGCGCTGCTGCAAGCGGCCGTGACCGCGGCGCACAGCACCATGACGATCAGCGCGACGATGCGAGCGCGACCACGGACGACCTGGCTAACCATCGGCGCGGACCCCGACACTGCCGCGGCGCCGGGATCCGAGACCCAGCGGATCCGGCACCCGGGCCAACCGTACGTCGAGTTCGTCAGGCATCGTCCTCCGCACCCCGGCGTCGAGTACGTCGATCCGCTCATGCAGAGGAGGGTGGAGTGCATCCGGACAGTACTCGATAAGGTCGGTGAGCGCCGCGCGCAACCGGCGCTGCACCATCAAGGATTCTCCGCTGAAATGCCGAATCTCGTCCACCGCCAATGAAATGTAATCCTCCCAGACCAATTCGGACCCGTGCAGTCTGTCCGCACTCTGCGTCGTCGCTGACTCCGGCACCTTGGGAGAGAGGAACACCAGCATATCCTCGATATAATCAAGGCTCTGCACCGCACGCGACGGGTCGTTCACCGCAGGCGAGAGCGCCTTGAGCGCCACGTCCGCCAGTGACTGCAACGCGGCGGCGGGGCTGACCGCAGGACTGTGCGTATCGCCGAAGACCAGGCACCGCGCCAGGACGTCGGACCGGACCCGCAGCATCGGCCCGTCCACCGCGAACAATGGCGCGCCTTCCGAGACGAACTGCCCCACCTCAGGGATCACGACGACCCGTACACCCCACCGCGCGGCCAAGCGGCGCACCTTCTCGCCATGCACTGCCAACAACACCTGCCCGGACGGGTCCGCGTTGCGCAATGGGATCACAGCCCCATATCCGGCTTGGTGACCGCTGCCACCAGTCATGCCCTCCTCGCCCGCACCGACTCCGACCGACTTACTGCCATCTGCCGGGTACGCCCGCAGAACTGCGGATCGGCCCTGCCGTGAGACTTCTGTCAGCAGACGTGTCGGGTTGAGCACCTGCGCGACCCGTGCAACGAGACCGATGAAGAGTCCGGTACTGACCAGCGTGAGTCCGAGCGCCGCGACCGTCGATACGAGCGGTACCTGCTGTGTGCCGCCGACCGCGAGGTCGAGGGCGATGATCAAGGAGAACACGAATGTCGCAAGGAAGACTCCGATGGACCACCGCAAGATCCCGGCTTGCTGGAGCATCGGCACCACCCGTACCGACAATTGCGACGCGCCGAACTGCATGGCGAGAGTAAGCGCGGTGAAGACCAGGCCGCACAGGGTGATCATTCCGCCGGCGATCACGCTCAGCATCGTCGCCGTGGCCCCGGAGTCGAGGCCGCTGATGCCCGCACCGCCTTCACCCGCGACAGAATCGTCCACTACTACCAGGACAAGGGCCGACATGACCGAGAGGATGGTGAGGCCGGCCGGAAGTCGCCACAAAGGCACGATCCGCAATCGACGTCGGGTCCGACGCCAATCCACCGCGGCCGCGATACGTCGGCGCAACCCGACCGCACGTCCGACCGCATCGTCGCCGTTCGGAGCTCCGGCAGGCGCGCCGGACGAGTAGGTGCCAGGCACTCCGAAGCTGCCGCCCACCGCCTCCTGCACCGCGATCTTGGCCCGGACCATGGGCTCACGGAAGCGGACCTCGCGCCGCCGCGCCCGCGCCATGCGGGCGGGCCGAGTGCCGTAGCGCCACCGCGCCCACGGAGCCGCCGGCCTGCTCAGCCGGATCGCCCCCACAATCAGGAGCGGCCAGAAGAACAGCCCCGCGAGCCCCGTCCAGAACTTGCCCTTGAGCATCGTCACCACCGTGAGTCCCAGCAGGACCAGCAGTATCGCGGTAGTCCCGGCGTAGGAGGCAGCGCCGCGGTCCTCCGCGTAGTCCCCGACACCGTACGGACGCAGCCCCAGAACGAACAGCGCGATCACCGCGAGCGCCACGAACACGGCATCCACGGACAGGCGGCCCTGCTCGGCCCAGTACACGTCCTTCAGGTAGAGGACGAGCGCGAACTCGTCCAGTACCAGCGCCGAACCGATGCCGAAGAGCCCGGCGAAGACGCAGTTGGCGATGGGAGTGTGGTAGCTGGCGAGAGCAATGAGCCCCATCCCGGACAGGAGCATCGCGACCAGGCCGAACACCACGTGGTGCACGTGGAGGCCGCCGGGGGTGACATTGCCCGGCCACCATCGGACTTCGGCGCGGATCATGCGCACGCTGAACCTGATGAACAGGAACGTCACCAGGAACGCGACGAACAGCACGCACAGCGGCAACCGGCCGGTGTCGATGATCGCTTCATGGAACCAGCTGGTCATGGCCGGAGCTTACCGGCGTGCGTCACATTGGCCCCGGTGACGGTATCCGAGCACACTGGAGTCATGGCCCGCGGCGATCACCCCCAACGCACCCCGTTCTACGGGATCGCGATGATGATCGGGGTCATGGTGGTCGGCACGCTGGTGGCCACGTCCGGCGCGGGCCAGGCCGTCCGGATTCCCGTCTACGTCGTCCTGTTCGTCGTCGGCATCCTCGGCGCGTCGCTGACCTTCCGCGACTACTCGCGCTGACAGCCTTCACTTGCTCCCCCACACTCTTGATCGCCTGTCTTGATCACCCGTCCATGCAGACTTAGCCTTAGAGTTGACGCGTCCCACGCGCCCGGGCGCACGTGCCCGGCGTTCACC
>CAYVJJ010000028.1:0-16150 GCA_964451655.1 uncultured Mycobacteriaceae bacterium
GTGGAGACGTTCAACGCACTCAAGCAGCGGCAGACCAGCGAACGGACCTCCGGCTCGCGGGTGAACCTGCTCAACTGGGACGGGCTGGGCACGCCGCCGGGGCTCTTCCCGCCGGAGCACTCCGGCACCGCCGAAGAGGGCGGGTCCGAGGGGAAGGACCTCCCATGAAGCTCTTCCGCAGGTCCACGGGCATCGCGGACAGGCACCGCAGGCTGGTGTGGCAGTCGGTGTCGCTGCTGCTGGCGTATCCGGAGGAGGCCCCCGAGGGGGCGCCGGGGCACGAGGAGAGGATCGCGCTGGTCGGGCGGGTGCTCGACGAGTTGCCGCCGGCGGTCGCCGAGCCGCTGCGGCGGTGTGTCACGGCGTTGGACGGGATACCTGTGCAGGAGGCCGCCGAGCGGTATGTGGACACGTTCGACCTGCGCCGCCGGCGCGCGCTGTTCCTGACCTATTGGACCGACGGGGACACCCGCAACCGGGGCAACGCGATGCTGCAGTTCGCGCACGCCTACCGGGAGGCGGGAGCGGAGCCGCCGGAGTCGGAGATGCCCGACCATCTGGCGGTGGTCCTCGAGTTCGGCGCCACAGTGGACCTCCGGTCCGGTCTGGCGCTGCTCACCCGCTACCGCGCGCCGCTCGAACTGTTGCGGGACGCGCTGTCGGAAATCGACTCGCCCTACGCGGGCGCGATCGAGGCGGTGCTGGCGACGGTCCCGGAACCGGATCCGGAGACGACCCGGCGCGAGGCGCAGCGCATCGCCCAGGAAGGGCCTCCGAGCGAGTCGGTGGGCATGGACCCCTATTCGGTGACAGTGCCGGTGGACGCGCTGGCGGCGTCCCTGAGGACGGTAGGAGGAGCGCGATGAGCGGCAACAACGGGGCTCTGGAGATCTTCTGGGACATCGTCCCGTACGTGTCGCTGGCGCTGATGATCGTCGGGCTCGTCTGGCGCTACCGGTACGACAAGTTCGGGTGGACCACCAGGTCGTCCCAACTGTACGAATCGGCGCTGCTGCGGATCGGCAGCCCGCTGTTCCACTACGGCATCATCGTGGTGTTCATCGGACACGTCATCGGCCTGGTGATCCCGCAGAGCTGGACCGATGCGATCGGCATCTCCGAGGACGTCTACCACTGGACCGCGCTGAGCGCGGGCGGCATCGCCGGGGTGGCCACGCTGGTGGGTGTCGGCATCCTCATCTACCGGCGCCGGCGCACGGGGCCGGTGTTCATCGCCACCACGTGGAACGACAAGACGATGTACGTGCTGCTGGTGTCGGCGATCGTGGCCGGGCTGGCCACCACGGTCATCGGCATGACCCCGTCGGGCCGCACGCCCGAGGCCAACTACCGCGAGACCGTGTCCCCGTGGTTCCGTGCGTTCTGGAGCTTCCAGCCCGACGGCAGCCTGATGGCGGCGGCCCCCACCCAGTTCCAGGTGCACGTGGCGATCGCGTTGGTGCTCTTCGCGGTCTGGCCCCTGACGCGGCTCGTGCACGTGTTCAGCGCGCCGGTGTGGTATCTGTTCCGGCCGTACATCGTCTACCGCAGCCGCAGCGCCGTGCGGGACAACCAGCTGCTGGGGTCCGCGCCGCGGCGCCGGGGATGGTCGCGGGACGCCCCGGCCCGGTGGTGAGAGGCCGCACCGCCCGTGCCGTGCGGCGTCCGCTGCGCGTGATCAGTGCGCCAGGCCGCGGCCGCTCCTGATGCGTCGGCGCATGTCCGAGAGGTACAGGCGCGCCGGAATCGTCCGGATGAACCGCGGGACGAGCCGGTACACCCGCGGCAGGATGCGGAAGAGGCGGTCGAAGTTCCGCTGGTGGCGCGGAGTCCAGCGCAATTGGAACGCCTCGCGCGCCTGGGGCGGGAGCAGCCCGGCGGTGACGAAGCGGTTCGCCGGCATCAGCGGCTTGAGGAACCAGGGCGCGTCCCGGCCCGACAGGAGCCTGTGGGTGAACTCGAGGACCTGGTCGTCCACGGACAGCTCGTCCATGGTGCGGTCCCAATACGCGTTGAATCCGGCGACGTCCGGCGGCCACATGTCCGGGCGCACCTGCAGCGCGGTGCCGTAGTGCATCGAGTCCCGGTAGATCCGCTCCGCGGACACGGGGCCGAGCTCGCCTTCGAAGCGGCGGTAGAGATCCGCTCCGCCGTGGTAGAGCGTGGCGGCGACCCACATCTGCAGGACCGGGTCGAAGGCGTTGTACGTCTCGGAGCGCACCGGCACGTGCGCCTTGTTGGTCAGTCGCACGATGGCGCGGCGTTCCTCCTCCGTGCCCAGGGAGACCGCGTAGATGTAGCTCATCGTGGTGCGCAGGCGGCTGAGCGGGCGGCTGAGCACCTCGCTGTGGTCCGCCACGCCGTGGCCGACGCCGGGCATCGCGAGCTGGAGCAGGACCGCGGCGCCGGCGCCGAGGAAGACGTAGGCCTCGTCGACGTAGTCCGCCAGCCCGATCACCGGGGACCCGTCCGCCTCCGTGGCGGGCAGTTCCGGCAGCTCCGGCGCGGCCTGCGGGCGCGGGCGCCCGGCGGCGTCGGATCCGTGCGCGGCGGCTGTGGCGTGTCCCGTTGTCATGGCGTCTCCGTTCGGGAGGGGGTCGGTCGCGGCGCGGGGCCGACCGACGCTCTGCTTGGGTGCAACACTGCTTCGGTGCAACAATCCTGCCTCAACTGTTGCATCATTTACCGGGTGCCGCAAGAGGCCGATAGCCTGTGGCGGTGACCGGAGATGTGGACGGGGGCCGAACCGCGGATGGTGCGCACGCCGTGGACGACGCGGCGCCGCTGCACGACCTGCTCGCCCTGGGCGGCACTCTGCCGGCCCCGGACGTGCGGATCCTCGAGGCGGCGCTCGAGCAGTTGGTCCTCACCGGGGTACGCAAGACCAGCACCGACGACATCGCGCGCCGGGCCGGCGTCAACCGGGCCACGCTGTACCGGCGCCTGGGCACCAAGGAGGACGTCGTCCAGGCCGCG
Source organism: uncultured Mycobacteriaceae bacterium (assembly GCA_964451655.1). GTDB lineage: Bacteria > Actinomycetota > Actinomycetes > Mycobacteriales > Mycobacteriaceae > Tomitella. The sequence goes on from CAYVJJ010000028.1 coordinate 2,977, forward strand.
TTCCTCTACGAGGCGTCGCGGGTGCTCGACCGCATCGAGCGCGCCATCGAAGGGATCGACGACATCGAGGAGTACGTCATCACCTTCTTCACGGTCACGCTGCGGGAGGTGCGCGAGAACCCGCTGCTCGCCCAGCTGTTGGAGGCCGACCGCGACGAGATCCTCGATTCGCTCACCCGCGGGGCGGGCGACGTGCTCACGTTGGCGTCGGGATTCCTCGCCGGCAAGATCACCGAGGTGCGCACCCGCACGGCGCAGCGGGAGGGCCGGCAGCCGCGGCTCGACGACGTCGGGCCCCTCTCCGCGGTCCTCGCGAGGCTGACGCAGTCGCTGCTGCTCACCCCCGACGGTCCGCCGGAGGTGGGCACCGACGCGGAACGCCGGCGCTTCGCCCGGGCCTTCCTCGTTCCGCTGGTGCACGGCTGACCGGCCCCGGCGGGGGTGCCGTCGGAGGGCGGCCCGTCACGGCTCCTCGTCCCACATGCCCATCGACTCCAGGTGCGCGATCAGCCGGACTGCGCCGTCGGTGTACTGGCTGCGCGTCTCCTGTTCGACGGCGTCCAGATCCTGCTCGCGCAACGCCCGGATGAGCCTGCGGTGGCCGGTCACGGCGAACTCCGTCCACTCCGGGTCGGAGGCGTAGAGGCTGTAGGGCGTGTAGCGGACGGCGTTGTGCAGGAACCAGGCGAGCTTCGCGGATCCGGCGATCTGGTTGAGCCGGCGATGGAACTCGAACTCGCGGATCGCGATCGTGTCCGCGTCGCCGCCGGGGGCCGCTGCGGCGAGTTCGTCGCACAGCCGCGTCAGCTCGTCGAGGTCGTCGTCGGTGGCCCGCCGCGCCGCCCGCACGGTCAGCTCGACGGCGATCCGGCCCTGCAGCCAGAAGATGTCCGACACGTCCTCCCTGCTGAGCGGGTTGACGACGTATCCGCGGTGGGGGACCGACTCGACGAGGCCCTCGCCGCGCAGCGTCGACAACGCCTCCCGCACGGGGGTCACGCTGACCCCGAGGTCCGCCGCCGTCTCGTCGAGCCGGATGAACCGGCCGGGGCGGACCTCGCCGGACATGATCAGCTTCCGGACGTGGCCGGCGACGTCCTCCGACAGTTGCGGACGCCGTGCCAGCGTCCGGCCGGCGCCGGACTCGACGGACCCCCGTGCAGGTGCACTCATCGCGTTCCACTCCTCACAGGCCGTAGGTCTTGCCCACCACGTCGCGCTGGATCTCATTGGTCCCGCCGTAGATGGACGACACCAGGGTCGCACGCACGTGCCGTTCCATATCGAACTCGGTGGCGTAGCCGTAGCCGCCCATCATCTGCATCCCCTCGAGGGCGACCTTCTTGGCGGTCTCGGTGGCCTTGAGTTTGACCATGGACGCCTCGCGCGGGAAGAGCGACTGCGGGTGGGCGTCGACCATGCGCGCGACCTGGTAGACCATCAGCCGCGTGCACTCGATCTCGGTGGCGAGGTCGGCGATGCGGTGGCGCAGCGCCTGGAAGGTGCCCACCGGGCGGCCGAACTGCGTGCGTTGGGTGATGAATTCCAGTGCGTCGGCGAAGGCGCGCTGCGCCGTGCCGAGCATCATCGCGCCCAGGATGAGCCGCTCGATGTTCAGGCCCGTCATCAGCTGGTCCCAGCCCGCGTCGACCTCGCCGATCACCGCGTCCCCGGGCAGCTGCACGTCGGCGAGGTACAGGTCGTTGACGTCATTGCCGCCCATCGTCGGGATCCCCTTGATCGTCAGCCCCGGGGTGTCGGCCGGCAGGTGGAACATCGTCAGGCCGCGGTGCTTGTCCTCCCCGCGGGAGGTGCGCGCGACGAGCAGGATGGAATCGGCGATGTGCGCGTTGGAGCACCAGGTCTTCTGCCCGTTGATCACCCACCCGTCGCCGGAGCGCTCCGCCTTGCAGGACAGGTTGCCCACGTCCGAGCCCGCCTCGGGTTCGGACATGGAGATGGAATACGAATTGCCGGCGACGATTCCGCCGAGCACCTGCTTCTTCTGTTCGTCGGTCCCGAACTTCTGGTATGCGGCGCCGGTGATCAGGGTCGGGCCGATGCCGCCGACGGGCGCCATGCCGCGCGCGGTCCCCTCGAGGAGGATGCACAGGTCCACCATCGACCCGTCCGAGCCGCCGTACTCCTCGGGCACGGTGAGTCCCAGCCAGCCGAGGTCGGCCATCCGGCGGTAGAGCTCCTCGTTGTGGTGGTCGGCGCCGTTCGAGGTCAGCGCATCGCGCTGGGCGCGGGTGCCGCACTCGCGCCGGCACATCTGGGCGATCGCCTGCTGGAAAGCGATCTGTTCATCGGTGAACCCGAGATCCGCGGGCTGCAGCCCCGTCGATACGTCGGTGATTCCCTGCGGCATTGCGCCTCCTTCTGGGTGCTTCGGGGACGTCCGCCCGTGCGGTCCGGGCCTTGTCCGCCCGCTGCCTTCGATCTAGTGTGGGCCCTATCATGGTAGATCAGATCAAATATATGTGATGTGATCCAGCCTCATGTTATGAGACGATGACCGCAGACGCCGACACGGCGCGGGTGCCGACGAGGAGGTTGGTGGGACATGGCGGACAAGGGGCGGACCGTCTCCGCGGACGCTGCGGGCGGCGACTCCGCCGCGGCGGAGCCGGGAACCGTGAAGCAGAAGACCGCGGCGGACGGAGCGGGTGCAGCGACCTTCGCCAGCGAGGACCCCCGCACCGGGGAGACCATCGCGACGTATCCGGTCGCCGACGCGGCGGCGGTGGACTCCGCCGTGGAGACCGCCCGCACCGCGGCATTGTGGTGGGACCGTCAGGAGTTCCGGGGGCGGCGGTCCTGGCTGCGTGAGTTCGCGCGTGCCATCGCCCGCGGCGCCGACGACCTGGCGCGCGTGATCGCCCGGGAGACGGGCAAGCCGGAGGACGACGCGTTCCTCGAGATCATGCTCGCGGTCGAACACCTCGACTGGTCGTCCCGCAACGCGCGGCGCGTGCTGCGGCGCCGCTCGGTGCCCTCGGGCCTGACCGCGATCGATCAGGACGCGTCGGTGGGATACCGCCCCTACGGGGTCGTCGGTGTCATCGGCCCGTGGAATTATCCGCTCTACACCCCGATCGGGTCGATCGCCTACGCCCTTGCCGCCGGCAACGCCGTCGTCTTCAAGCCCAGCGAGCTGACGCCCGGCGTGGGCGAGTGGCTCGCGCAGGCCTGGGACTCGCTCGCCGCGCCGCAGCCCGTGCTGCAGGTGGTCGTCGGCGACGGGACCGCCGGCGCCGCCCTGTGCCGCAGCGGCGTGGACAAGGTCGCGTTCACCGGATCCACCGCGACCGCGAAGAAGGTCATGGCGACGTGCGCCGAATCGCTGACACCGATCGTCGCGGAGTGCGGCGGCAAGGACGCGATGCTGGTCGCCGACGACGCGGACATCGCCGCCGCGGCCGACTTCGCGGCCTTCGGGGGACTGGGCAATGCCGGCCAGACCTGTGCTGGGGTGGAGCGCGTGTACGCCACGGACGGCTCGTACGACGCGTTCGTCGAGGCCCTCGGCTCCCGGGCGCGGGTCCTCACGGGCGGCGAGGCCTACGGCCCGATGACGATGCCTGCGCAGGTCGGCATCGTCCGTGACCAGATCGACGACGCGCTCGACCGCGGTGGGCGCGCGGTGGTCGGCGGCCGGGAATCAGTGCGGGGACGGTGCATCGACCCGGTGGTGCTCACCGATGTGCCGGAGGACTCCACCGCCGTCACCGAGGAGACGTTCGGTCCCACGATCGTCGTGCGGAAGGTCGAGGACCTCGACGAGGCGGTCCGCCTGGCCAACGCGTCCCGCTACGGGCTCGGGGCGTCGGTGTTCACCGAGGACACCGCGCAGGGCCGGGCGGTCGCCGAGCGCCTGCACTGCGGCGTGGTCACCGTCAACTCCGTGCTGGGGTTCGCGGGCGTGCCCGCGCTGCCGTTCGGCGGGGTGGGCGATTCCGGCTTCGGTCGTATCCACGGCGACGACGGGCTCCGCGAGTTCTCGGTCGCCAAGTCGATGACCGTCACGAAGTTCTCCACGCCGCTGAAACTGATGTCGATGCAGCGGCGCGGGCGCGACATGCGCATCGCCCGCGCGATGCTCAAGCTCCGGCACGGGCGCTGACCAGGCCGGACACCGCAGTCCGCGGCCCCGCGGCCGCCGACTACACGAGATGGGAGTGCAAGGTGGGCAACGGGGCACAGCCTGGGCCGTTCAGCTGGCTGCCGTACATCCGGACTTTGGATCCGGAGGCGGACCGCCATGAGATCCACCGGCTCACCGCCGGTTACGAGTTCCCCTTCGATTACCAGCGTTCGCTGGAGTTCGCCCTCTTCCGCACCTACTGCGTGCCGTCGGTCTCGGCGGTGCTGGCGCAGTCGGGCGAGTTCGAACAGCGGCCGCAGAAACGGTACGACGACACGGCGATCCTGATGGCGGAGATGGTCGAGCACGGCGTCGACTCCGAGCGGGGTCACGAGTCGATCCGCAACATCAACCGCATGCACGGGATGTACGAGATCACCAACGACGACATGCTCTACGTGCTTTCCACGTTCATCTACGACCCGATCGACTGGATCGACCGGTACGGGTGGCGCCGCATGGACCCGGTGGAGCGGCTGGCCGCGTACCACTTCTACGTGGAGATAGGGCGCAGGATGGCGATCCGTGACATCCCCGGCGACTACCAGGCGTTCGCCCGCTTCAAACTGGAATATGAGCGCGACCACTTCCGGTACGCGCCCACCAACAACGCGATCGGCAGGTACACACGGGATCTTTACGCCTCGTGGTTCCCCGCGCCGCTGCGGCCGCTGGTGCACCGCGGGGTGTACGCGATGCTCGACCAGCAGATGTCCGACGCGTTCGGGTTCCCGACCGGCTCGCCCGCTCTGCGTGCGGTGCTCGAGGGATCGCTGCGCGTCCGCAGCGCCGCAGTGCGGTACCTGCCCCGGCGCAGACGGTCACGCACCACCCGGGACCCGCGCAACCGCACGTATCCCGGGTATCCGGACGGCTACCGTCCGCGGGACCTGGGAGTGGAGCGCGCTCCGGTGCGGCCGGGCAGGCCGGGTGCGCATGCCCGCAGCCGGGCGACGGCGTGAGGCACGCGCCATGACGGACCCCGGAATTGACGAGGTGCTCGGGGCGTTGGCCGTCTTCGCCGGCCGGTGGGAGGGCGGCGGCGCAGGGCACTATCCGACGATCGAGGACTTCTCTTACGAAGAGGAGATCGAGTTCGTGTGGGACGGGCGCCCTTTCCTCCGGTACCTGTCGCGCACGTGGACGCCCGGGCGTGGGCGGCCGATGCACACCGAGTCCGGATTCCTGCGCAGGACCGGCGCCGACGGTGCGGAGTTGCTGGTGGCACAGCCGACGGGCTTCACCGAACTGCACAGGGGCGAGGTCCGGGCAGGGGTCTTCGCGCCGGTGCAGTGGAGCATCGGCGCCTCCCCCGACGCCAAGCCGGTCCACGAGGTGCGACGGCGATTCACCGTGGCGGGCCCGGAGCTCGGTTACGACCTGTGGATGGCGCACGCCGATACGCCGCTCACGCACCACCTGCGGGCACGTCTGCGGCGCCGGGCGGGTCATGCGGAGCCCGTGCAGCCGCCGGCTCCGCGTCATCGCTGAACAGCAGCGCACCGATCATCGCCTCCATCTGCGCCCGGGTCTGCGGATCCGACCGGAAGTGCACGACGCGACCGACGTCGAGGATCAGTGCGAAGACGGCCTGGACGAGGAAGCGTGCTTCGCCCCGGGTCAGTTCCGGGCGCACCTGCACCAGCAGCGACGCCCACCGGTCGGCGCTCTTGCGCTGGATCGCGCTGATCGTCCGCCTGCGTCCCGGAGGCAGGTTCGCCACCTCGGCGAAGTACACCGTGAGCTGATCGGGGTGACGCAGTGCGCGGCGGACGTAGAGCCTCGTGAGCCCCCGGAGCGCCTCGGCCGGGCCGGATGCCGCGGCGATCACCTCGTCCTGCGCCCCGCCGATGCTCTCCGTGACGCGGCGGAACGCGGCGTCCAGCAAGGCGGGCTTGCCGTCGAAGTGACGGTACAGGCCGGAAGCGGTGAGCCCCGCCGCGGCGGCGATCTCCTCGATGCTCGCCTCGTGGTAGCCGCGGCGCGCGAACAATCGCAGGGATTCCGCCAGGAGCGCCTCATGGCGGGCGGGGCCCGGCCGGTACGGCGTGCCGGTGGAGGCGGCCCGGGAGTGCGGCGGCGTCCGGGCGGCGCCGACCGCGCCGGTAGACGTTTCCGCCACCCCGTTCGTGTCCGCCACCCCGTTCGTGGCTGCTGCCGCGTCCGAGACCGTACGGCCGGCGGACGACGGCGGAGACGCGATCACCGCGAGGCATCCGCCGACGAGCAGCGGCGGGATCCGGTGGCGGGCGAGCGGGGTGCGGTGGCCGGTGACGCTGCCGAGGATGCTCAGCGCGGCGGTGGTGCGGAGGCGCACGTCCGACTCGGGCATGTCCGGACGCATCGAGCGGACCGGTGCGGCGATCCGGTCGATGACGACGCGGACGGTGTCGACGACGCGGCGACGGTCGTCATCGTGCAGCAGCCGTGCCTCCCACCGGTACAGGCCGCCGCTGCGCCGGTGGGTCAGCGAGGTCTCCACCACCGCGTACAGCACCCTCTCCAGCCGCCGCCGCGGGGCTTCGCCGGGTTCTCCCGGCAGGTCGGTCGCCTCGTCGAGGGCCCCGACCAGCGATTCCACGGAGCTGAGGAAGAGCGCGTACTTGCCCGGGAAGTGGCGGTAGAGCGCGGGGCCGGAGATTCCCAGCGTCGCGGCGATGTCGTCCATCCCGACACCGTGGTACCCGTACGCGTCGAAGGCTTCGGCGGCGACGGCGGCGATCTGAGCCCTGCGATTGCGGGGGCGAATACGGCCGGACATGAGGCAAAGTAAACCGCAATTCCGCCGTCCGGTGGAAGATCGGCTCGATTGTGGACGGAGATCGGAGGCAGCGATGGCAGAGGTGGCATCGGGTGCGCAGGCATTGCGCGTGCGCCACGAGGACGGGGTCCTGCGGGTGACGATCGCACGGCCCGAGCGGATGAACGCGCTGGACGGGGCCACTGCGGAGGCTCTGACACGGGTGCTCACGGACGCCCGCGGCGATGATGTGCGGGCCGTGGTGCTCAGCGGCGAGGGTGCGGCGTTCTGCACCGGCGCGGATCTGGTCGCGATGTCCTCGGCCCCGCCGCCCGCGGACGAGCACGAGGCGGACGAGCGTGCGACGGAGACCATGCGCCGGGCGGAGGCCGTCATCAGGGCCATCATCGGCGTGCCGGTCCCGGTGGTGGCGGCGGTGAACGGGCCCGCCGCCGGACTCGGAGTCTCCATCGCTCTGGCCTGCGACCTCGTGTACGCCTCACGCGAGGCGTACTTCCTGCTGTCCTTCACGGGGATCGGGCTGATGCCGGACGGCGCGGCGAGCCTGCTGGTCCCCGCCGCGATCGGCCGAGCGCGCGCGAACGCGATGCTGTTCCTCGGCGAGCGGATGCCCGCAGCCGACGCCGCCGCCGCGGGCCTGATCTGCGAGGCGGTCGAGGCCGGGGCGTTGAGTGCGCGGGCGGACGCGGTCGCCGCGCGCCTGGCGGCGAGGTCACGACGCGCGCTGGAGGCGACCAAGTCCGCGATGGCGCAGACCACGCTGGCACTGCTCGATACCGCGATCGATGCCGAGACCCGCGGTCAGCGCACGCTGCTCACCGGGCCCGATCTGCAGGAGGGGATCGCGTCGGTCCTCGAACACCGTGCGCCGCGGTTCGCCTGATCGGGCTCAGGAGGAGTCCGATACCGCGTGCAGGAAGGCCCCGGCCATGTCCGTGGCCGGTTCCGCGGCGCCCGCGTTCTGGATGAAGACCGCGAACGCCATGCCGTCACGTATGCCGACGAACCAGCCGTGCCCGGGCCGGCCGCCGTCATCGGCGGTGCCGGCGATGCCGGCCAGACCGTCGAAGTCGCGCAGCGTCGCGGCGCTGCCCTCGGTGACGGCCGACCGCATCATCGTGCGCACGGACGCGGCGGTGTCGTCGGACACCCTGGTGGGCGGATCGTCCGCGGTACCGGTCATGCCGGTGAACAACGTCGGTTCGACGCGCTCGCCCTTGTTGGCCAGTGACGCGGCCGCCACGGCCATCCCGAACGGACTCGCCACCGTATCGCCCTGGCCTATCGCGGCCTCCACCCGTGCGGGGCCCGGATCGGTGTCGGGGACTGCGCCGGTGGTCGTGGTCAGCCCCGGCGTCTCGTAGTCCGCGCCCAGTCCGAGGGCCTCCGCCGTGTCCGCGAGATCACCGGTGTCGAGCGAGCCGGACAGCAGCGCCAGCGAAGTGGAGCAACCGGCCGCGACGGCGGTCGACAGCGGCACTGTGCCCAGTGCCAGGTCGCCGGGGTTGTCGACGGTGCGCCCGTCGGCGGTGACCTGCGCCGGGCAGTCGACGGCGTCCTGCGGTTCCGCATCGCCGGGTCCGAGAGCGGCGGCGGCCGTGATCGGATAGAAGGCCGCGCCGGGGGAGTAGAGGCCGCTCAGCGCCACGGGACCGCGACGGGACGCGGCCGCGTTCTGCGCCACCGCCAGGATCCCCCCGTCGGACGGGTTGATCGCGACGATCGCGGCCGGCAGCTTCGAGGCGTCGACGGCCCCCTGCGCCGCCAGCTGAACGTGCGCGTCCATGGTGATCGGCACGTTCTGGACGTCCTCCGGCGTCGCGGCCTGCACGCGGACATCGTGGTCGTCGCCGGGGTTGTCGATGTCGACCGACCAGCCGGCGGACTTCGCCAGCACGTCGTGCCACATCTCGGGCACGCCGTCCAGTGCCGGTGAGGCGAGCCTGCGGTCCGCGGTGAGCAGCTTGCCCTGATCGGTCAGCGTCACCGACGGGATCGCTGCGAGCGGGCCGCGCAGCGGGTCGGCATCGGCGGGGCGCAGGGTGACGACCGTGTAGGAGCCGCCGCTTCCCTCCTGCGCCGCGTCGGCTATGCCCGCGTAGACGGACTCCGGGGTGATGGATCGGTCGATCCCGTGCAGGAGATCGGCGAGCGCCTGGACGTCGGCGTCGGGCGCATCGGTGGCGATCGAGACCACGGTGACGGTCTGCCAGCTCATCAGCGTGTTCCGGTCGCGTCCGATGACGGGGCTGGCGTAATCGAGATCCTGCGAATAGACGAGGCGGCCGCCCGGCATGAGCCGGGAGTCGAGGATGTGCTGCGACCACGGCACTTTCCCGCCATCGAGACGTTCGATGGTGCCGGTGGTCTCGGTCTTCGCCCCGTTCGGCAGCGTCCAAGCGGTGTGCGTGGTCAGCGTGCCCCGCAGCGATTCGATGACCGACAGGTGCGCGGACGCGCCCTGCATCCCGTCGAGACTCCGGGAGAGTGTCTCCCGGGCGGCGGCCGGGTCGTCGGTGAACGAGGCCGCCTGCTCCACATCGCCCTCGTTGACCGCCTCGACGAACGACTCCATCGCATCCGGCGGGCTGCCCAGAGTGATGTCGCAGGCCGACGCTGCAGCCAGCACGAGGACGCTCAGAATCGCGGCGGCGGACTGCGCCCCGCGACGGCGTCCCGGGGGCCGGGCGGGGCGGATCGGCATGGTCCAAGTGCACCAGACGCGTCCGGAGGTGTCATCCGGCGGTGGCCGGACCGCCGCCGACGGCGACCGCGGCAGCGTCCTGCGGAGGCGTGATCGAGGGATCGCAGAGCATGCTGCACTGCGGGGAGAACGGGTGCGGAGCACCTGAATAAAAGCCGTATTACCTGCAGTGACAGCTCCTCTCCATAATGATCCGGAGTGCGGATCGGCCACGCCCGGGTGGAGAATCCGCGTTAACAATCGGCATTCCATCCGGAGCGCAGATGTGTAATACTCGCCACAATGCGCCGGTGTTGTGCGAGGCATCCCGCCGGTGGGCGGCGGGTTCTCGCGCATGCGGGTTCCCGCGACGGCATGGGACAGCGGCGATGACCATCGGGTCGGAAGCGAGGTCGAGATGACGATGACCGGTGACGAGATGACGATGACCGGTGACAGGGCCTCTGCGGTGCGCGGCGCCGCCGACCGGCCGGCCGCGCCCGCACCGCAGCGGTACACGCGCAACACCTGGAACAACTGGGTGGCCGGACACGCCCGGATGCGCCCGGACAAGGTCGCCTTCCGGTTCCGCGGGCAGTCCACCACCTGGCGGCAGGTGAACGACCGGTCCGAGGCGATGGCCTCGGCGCTGGCGCGGCGCGGAGTCGGCATGGGCGACCGGGTGCTGCTGCTCACGCTGAACCGCACCGAGTTCTTCGAGGCCGTGTTCGCGATCAACGCGCTCGGCGCCATCGCCGTGCCGGTGAACTTCCGGCTCACTCCTCCGGAGTGCGCCTACATCGCGCAGAACTGCGGCGCCAAAGCGGTGTTCACCGAGCCGGCACTCGAGCCTCTGGTGGCCGCCCTGCGCGGGCTCGTGCCGGAGCTCGGCATCGCTATCAGCATGGGCGCGGACACCGGCGACGGCGTCCTGGGCTACGAGGAGCTGATCGCCGAGGAGGGCGAGCCGTACACCCCGCTCGACATCCCGGAGGACTCGCCGAGCCTGATCCTCTACACCTCGGGGACCACCGGCCGGCCCAAGGGTGCGGTGCTCACCTACACCAACATGGCCGCGCAGTCCCTCACGTGCATCCGGGCGATGGTGATGCAGGAAGACAGCATCGGCATGCTCGCCGCCCCCACGTTCCACGTGGCGGCGCTGGGGGCGGTGGCGCCGGCCGTGCAGATCGGGTCCAGGACGGTCATCCACCCGCTGGGCGCTTTCGATGTCACCGAGGTGCTCGACGCCTGGGAGAGCGAACGCATCACCTCGACGTTCATGGTGCCGGCACAGTGGCAGGCCGTGTGCGCGGATCCGACCGTCCGCACCCGGGATCTGGCGCTGCAGACGATCTCCTGGGGCGCCGCCCCCGCCTCGGACTCGGTCCTGCGGGCCATGGCGGAGACCTTCCCGGACGCGCTCAACGTGGCGGTGTTCGGGCAGACGGAGATGTCGCCGGTCACCTGCGTGCTCGACGGCGCGGACGCCCTGCGCAAGCTCGGCTCGGTGGGCAAGGTGATCCCCACGGTCCAGGCGCGGGTGGTGGACGACGACATGAACGACGTCGCCCCCGGCGAGGTCGGCGAGATCGTCTACCGGGGGCCCACGCTGATGAAGGAATACTGGAACGATCCGGAGGCCACCGCGGCGGCGTTCGACGGCGGCTGGTTCCACTCCGGCGACATGGTCCGTCAGGACGACGAGGGCTTCGTCTACGTGGTGGACCGCAAGAAGGACATGATCATCTCCGGCGGGGAGAACATCTACTGCGCCGAGGTGGAGAACGTGCTGTTCGGGCACCCGCGCATCCGCGAGGCCGCCGTGATCGGCCGCCGGGACCCGAAGTGGGGCGAGGTGCCCGTGGCCGTCGTCGCCCTCGAAGGCGACGGGCCGGACCTGGACATCGCCGCGCTCAAGGAGTGGCTCGGCGACAAGCTCGCCCGGTACAAGCACCCGCACGATCTCGTCGTCGTCGAGGAGCTTCCCCGCAACGCCAGCGGCAAGGTGGTCAAAGGCGACCTGCGCGCCCGCGTGACCCCGGAGTAGCACGCATGACCTATCGCCTGCCGGCCGCGACCGGGCCGGTGAACGACCTCGCATTGCAGATCGGGGGGCTGGTCGCCTTCTCGGTGCGCGTGCTGGTGGCCGTGCCGCGCTCGGCGCTGCGCGGCCGCCTGTCGGTGCGGGAGATCATCGAGCAGACCGCGTTCCTCGCGCGCGTCTGCAGCGGCCCGGCGCTGCTGCTGATGCTGCCGATCGGGGTGCTCATCGCCGTGTCCGTGGGGTCGCTGGCATCCCGGCTCGGTGCCGGCGGCTACTCGGGGGCGGTGACCGCGTTCGTGGTCGTCGGGCAGGCGGCGGCCCTGGTGTGCGCGTTGATGCTCGCCGGCGTGGGCGGGTCCGCCATCTGCGCGGACCTCGGTTCGCGCACCATCCGCGAGGAGATCGAGGCCATGGAGACGATGGGACTCGACGTCATCGAGCGTCTGGCTGTCCCGCGGGTGGTCGCGGCGGTCGTCGTCTCCATCGTGCTGTGCGCGCTGGTCACGCTGGCGGGGCTGCTCACCTGCATGCTGTATCAGGTCTACGTGCAGAACGAGGGCGCGGGCGCGTTCCTGAACACGCTGTCGCAGTACGGCCGCCTTTCCGATTTCACGATGGCCATGATCAAGTCGGCGTTCTTCGGGCTCACCTCCGCGCTGATCGCCTCGTTCCGGGGGCTGCACGCCAAGGGCGGCCCGAGCGGCGTCGCGGACGCGGTCAACGAGACGGTGGTGCTGGCGTTCGTCGTCGTGTTCGTCGTCAACACGGTGCTGTCCCAGCTGTATTCGGTCATCGTTCCGGCGCCGGGGGCGTACGCATGATCGGACTCACCGCCGTCGAACGCGCGCGGCGCGCGGCCATGCCGGTCAAGCGCGGCTACGACGGGTTCGCGCGCCTCGGCGAGCACTTCACCTTCTTCGTGCACATGGTCGCGGGGATCCCGTTCGCGCTGCGCAAGTACTGGCGGCACATCCTGCGCGAGATCGGCGACGTGAGTTTCGGCAGCGCCTCGCTGCTCGCGGGCGGCGGCACTATCGGGATCGTGTTCGCCATGTCCGGCGTCGCGGCCATCATGGTCGGCGTCGAGACGCACCGCGGGCTGGAACTGCTCGGCATGACATCGCTGAGCGGACTGCTCTCGGCCATCGCGAACACCCGGGAGCTGGCGCCGGTGGTCGCCAGCATCGCGCTCGCGGCCAAGGTGGGCACGGGCTTCACCGCCAAGCTCGGCGCGATGCGCATCTCCGACGAGATCGACGCCCTCGACTCCATGGCGGTGCGGTCGATCCCGTTCCTGGCCAGCACCCGCCTCGTCGCGGCGGTCGTGTGCGTGGTGCCCATCTACATGGTCGGCCTGCTCGCCTCGTACATCGCCACGCGGTTCACGGTGGTCAACGTCAACGGCGACTCGGCAGGAACCTACGACTACTACTTCCACCTGGGCCTCGGTGCGTCCGACCTGTGGCTCTCCCTGACCAAGGCGCTGGTGTTCGCTGTCATCGTCGCGCTCGTCCACTGCTCCTACGGGTTCCACGC
>CAYVJJ010000029.1:0-11311 GCA_964451655.1 uncultured Mycobacteriaceae bacterium
GCGCGAGCCGGCCCGCGGCGCCGAAGCACAGGGGCGCGACCACCGGCGCGCCGAGCCCGACGACGAGGAACCCGGCGAGCGCCATCGGCACGGTCTGGGCGCCCACCACCACGGCAAGCCCGGCGACGGCGATGGCCGCGCCCGCCCGTACCACGGGGATCTCGCCGAACCGGCGCACCCACAGGTCGCCGGTGAGGCGCGAGAGAAGGGCCGCCACCTGATAGGCGGCCATGGCGAGCGCGGCGGTGCCGGAGTCGGCCAGGACGACGTCCGTCATGAACAGCGCGGACCAGTTCCCGATGGCGAAGTCGATCGCGTAGAACAGGGCCATCGCGGCGCCCAGAGCGAGGAACGGCCACAGGGGGACGGCCGGGTGCGGTGAGATCGGGGGCATGTCGCGCTCGACGGACGGGACCCCGACCGGGTCGGCGGGCCGCGTGGCGAGCAGGTGGGGGGCCATGGCGAGGGCCGCCGCGGCGACCAGCCCGATGCCGGCCGACAGGGTGGCCGGCAGGCCTGCGTCCATCCCGGCGAACGCGGCCACCCACAGCGCGCCCGCGATCGCCCCGACGCTCCAACAGGCGTAGAAGGACGAGATGATCGAGCGTCCTGCGCGGTGCTGGAGGGCGACCCCCTGCATGTTGGCGGAGGCGTCGACCATGCCCAGGCCGATGCCGTAGACGGCGAACCCCGCGAAGAACACGATGATGCCCGGGGAGACGATCACGCCCACGACGGCGGCGACGATGACGACGAACCCGGTGCGCAGGGTGATGCGGCTGTCGGTATGGGAGGCGAGCAGTTCCGCCAGGACGCTGCCGACGCCCGCGATGACCGAGGCGAGCACCACGACCCCGACGATGGTCCCGTCGGCCAGGTCCAGCCGATCGCGGAACTGGGGCAGCAGCGTGAGCAGCATCGAGAGGGTGAACCCCTGGAGCCCGAACGCCACCGAGACTGCGGCGCGGCGGCGCCGGCCGGTGCCCCGCGGCGCCGCGGCCGGCGCTCCGGGGCCGGACGGCGTCGGTTGCGGTGTGCCGGTGGAGTCGTTCACCCGTCGATTGAATCACCGACGGTGAGGTGCACGACACACGGAGTGCCGCTCCGGGGCGCGGGGCGCGTACGGCGACGCCACGAGAAAACCCCCGCACACGATGCCGTGCACGGGGGCCTTCGGAGCGGACGACGGGATTCGAACCCGCGACCCCAACCTTGGCAAGGTTGTGCGCTACCAGCTGCGCCACGTCCGCATGGTCACCCGGAAGCCGAGCGCTCCGAGGTGCGCCATGAACACTAGCGGATGCGGGCGGGGTTCGACAAAGCAGGGCGTCGCGGCGCCGTGCGGGGACGGCCGGCGCGCGGTCCTGACGCGGTACGGGCGCCGTGGCAGCGTTGCGGCACGCTGCGGGAAACGCAGTTCAGGCCCGGTCTGTGACCGGGCCTGAACTGTGTTTCTCTGGTGCGCGATACTGGGATTGAACCAGTGACCTCTTCCGTGTCAGGGAAGCGCTCTCCCGCTGAGCTAATCGCGCGGGACCTCACTACGAGGTGGAGACGGGAATCGAACCCGTGTTCACGGCTTTGCAGGCCGTTGCCTCACCACTCGGCCACTCCACCGCGAGGGTTGCAATGGACCCTCTCGAGCGGACGACGGGATTCGAACCCGCGACCCCAACCTTGGCAAGGTTGTGCGCTACCAGCTGCGCCACGTCCGCACGCTCCGTTGGAGGCCCAGCCTTCGGCTGCGCTCTCCGTGGTGCGAGAAGAACACTAACGGACGCGCTCGGGGATGTACAAATCGGGTGCTCAGCGGGACCTCCGCGACGGCCCGCACGGCACGGGCGGCGGGGCGACGGTGGCGCTCTTCGGTGGTGACCTGCCGATTTCCCGGCCCCGAACGCGTCATGTTAGTGTTCTTCCTCGGTACGGCCCGCCGGCGCGGGGCGTATGCGGTCCCGTGGCTCAGTGGAAGAGCGTCCCGTTCACACCGGGAAGGTCGCTGGTTCGAACCCAGCCGGGACCACCCGAGGAACCCCCTGGACACAGGGGGTTCTTTTCGCTTCCGGAATGCTCTCTGTTCATCCTCGGATCCCAGTGCGCCCGGCCGCTCGCCGTGCCCCTCAACCGCCGGCAGGCAGCCTGCACGTCAGTCGGCAGCGTCCTCGGAACCGATCGCATTGGGTACGACCACGACGGGCCCCTGTGCGTGGTCGAGCACCGCTTGCGAGGTCGATCCCAGCAACTTTCCGGCCAGCCCGCCGCGTCCGCGTGATCCCACCACCAGGCGTGTGGCGCGCACCGTCGCATCGACGAGGACTGCGTCGGGTGCGCCGTCGACGATGCGTGAATCCACCTGCACCTCCGGATGCGAGCGCTGCACCGCCGCGACGCACTGGTCCAGCCCGGGCCTGATCCGGGCGTGGATCTCGCTCTGCTCGGCCGGGGTCGGTGCGATCCGGTAGCCGCCGAATTGGACACTCGCGGCCGCGAGCACAGTCAGCGGAAGGCGGTGGTGCTGCGCCATCGAGGCAGCCTCCACGACCGCGGGGTTGTCCGCGCCGGATTCGTCGACGCCGACGACGATCCGTCCGATGCCCCTCAGTTCGGTGGCGACCCGGTGGTCCTCGATATTCGGCACGACGATGACGGGGCAGCGGCTGTGGGCGGGCAGGGCCGACGCAACCGATCCGAGGAGCCTGCCGACGAAGCCCCCGCGCCCCCGTGCGCCGACCACGACGAGTCCGGCCGTGCCCGACTGTTCGACGAGCACGCCGGCGGCGTCCCCCCGGATCAGAGTCGTGTCGACCTCCGCGCCTTGGGCGGCCGCGTATCCGGCGGCCTCGTCCAGCACCGCGGATGTCGCATCGCGCATCGCCACCTCGAACTCCGCGGCCCCGGCGCCGGGGAACACCGCGGGCACCGCATACGCCGCCACCAGGCGCAGTGCCCTGCCTCGCGCGTGCGCTTCGGCGATGCCGACGTCGAGCGCAACGTAGGAATTGGGCGATCCGTCTACTCCGACGAGGACAGCCTCGGTGGTCATGCCGCGCATTCCTCCTGTGTCGATCGGTGCGGCCGCGGACTGCGATTCCGCGGAGCGTTCGTTGATTCGGAACCTAGCCGATGAGGCACGCCCGGGCGACGGAATCGCGTCTTACCCCCATGGCCGCATCGCGACACGGCCTCCGAGGGGCGGATTCCTGCGCCCTGGTGCGACCCGGCCGTGATCACCGCGTTTCCGCAGTGTCAGTCATGTTTCCGCAGCGTCAGTCATGCGGTGTGACTCCGCTGGAAGTGACCAGGGTCCTCCACGGCCCCTCCGGAACGTCCTGCTCCTCGACGAATTGCCAGTCCACCCGCGCGCTCCGGCCGTCGAGTTCGGGGAAGCCGAGGCACCCGTTGAGGGCGGGTGAGACGTCCATGCCCGCATTGTTGAAGTCGGCGTTGGCCGGACGCGCGTCATCGGCACCGAACACGTACCGGGCGTCGTTGTACGCGCCGGGGCCCGCGTCCTGGATCTGCCCGTAACACGTGACGGCGCCGTGCCGTATCCGTACCCAGCGGTTCTTCATGAGGCTGAAGGCGGCGTCGTCCACCCGCCCCGCGTAGGCGGGATCGTCGGCCCAGGGGATGACGTCGCCGCGGCGGGCGAAGCCGACGGGGTCGTTGACGTCGTCGTAGGGCAGGTCGAGGTAGAAGGGATTCTCCAGCGGCGTCATCGCGGTGGGGAAGTATCCGTTGCCGGCGGCGCGCTCCTCCGTGCGGCAGCGGCCCTCCTCCCGCACTCCGTCGCATCCCCCGTAATGGTGCATCCACTCCGCGTCGTAGGCGGACACTTCCTGACTGCCGTCGACGGCGTCCGGATCGAGAACCTCGCCCACCCAGAACGTCGTGGCGACGATCTGCGTGTGCCACGGGTATGCACTCGGCTCGGGAGGGGAACAGCCGATGATCATGGGCAGTGCGCAGGCCCCGATGGTCAGGGTCAGCACGGCCCGGAGCGGGGCCGGCGCGCGGCGTCCGACGCCGGCGGCCGGCCCCGCCTCCGGCGGCGTCACCGTCACCGCCTACCCCTCCGGGCCCGCAAGCATGAGCGAGTAGTCGTCGGTGGTGAGCACGCCGTTGTCGAACAGGTTCATGCCGAAGCTCATCGCGGTCGCCCATTCGGGCACCGGTTCCGTGGCCCACTGGGCGTGCGTGTAGACGACCTGCGGGTAGAACCAGCCGCTGGAGCTCCAGTAATGCCATTTGCCGGCCGCATCGCGCAGGTAGGCGGCGAATTGGGTTATGGCGGTGGATTTGTACCAGGCCCCGAGCCTGTATCTCTCGCCCGGTTCGACGGTGGTCGAGCATTGACCCATGTCCTGGACGGTCATGAGCTTGGCGTCACCGCTGCTGTAATCGGTCACGGTCAGCTGTCCGGCGACGTCGCCGGTGCGTCCCGGGGAGACCGTGGTGAAGGTGGCGGTGTTGTCGCCGTAGGCGCCGATGGTCCAGCATTCGGGCACTCCGTTCGGTGCCATCTGCTCCAGCCCCTCGTTGATCACGGCGTTCACTCCTGCGGCCGGCGGCGGCACGCGCGGTCCGCTCACCGCCGGTTGCACCGCCCCGCCGATGACGTCGGCCACGGTCCGCACCTCGGTGGTGGCGGGCCGGGTGGTGAGCCACCGGGCGAACCGGTCGAAGACCTCCGGGGAGATCGATGTACTGGGGGCACAGGACGGTTCGCTCTGACTGCAGAGGTGGTGGAAGGTCAGCTGGACCCATCCGCCGCCGGACTCTTCCGCCCGTGTCACGGTCCTCTGCAGGTCGGCAAGGGTCCAGGAGCTGTCCACCTGTGCGGGTGCCGCTGTGCGGAAGGGGTTCGCGGGAGGGATGGACTCGGCGGCCCTGCAGCCGGGGCACTCGCCCTGGGGCGGATGCACGCCGCCGAGTCCGCGGGCGCTGTTGTATCCGCAACCCGCCGCCAGCGCCTCGACACGGTCATCGGACGCGGCGTACGGATACGCGAGGTTCCTGACCTGGAACCCCCACCCGAGGAGCGCGGCTCTGCTGTCGCACATCTGCCGCGCGGCCTCGTCCTCGGCGAGTGCCGTGAGATCAGGGTGCGTTGCGGTGTGTCCGCCGATCTCGTGTCCGGCTGCGGCGATGCCGTGCAGCTGATCCCGCGTGAGATAGCCGTCGTGGCCCACGTACCCGGACACGATGAAGAACGTCCCACGCAGGTCGTACCGGGCGAGCGCGTCCACGGCGGTCATCTGGTCCGCATTGCCGTCGTCGAAGGTGAGCGAGACCGTCGTGGTGCCGGTGGCCGGCGGGCCGGGCGGAGGATCGGGCGCTGCGGGCACCGTGACGGATTGCAGCGACCCTGCTCCGGTGGACGGCGCGGCGGCCGCCGCCGGGGGAAACGCAGTCAGGGCCAGGATGCCCCCGGCGACGGCCGCGCCGATGCGGAGCGCGGCCGGGCGGGCTGCCCTCGCGGCGCGCCCGAGTACGCCCGCACGGAGGGCCGGAAGTGCCGGACGGCCGGTGCTGGAGGTCATGGTGATTCCTTTCCTGGACGCGGACCGTGGTGGCCGGGGGTCGGGCGGAGGCTGCGGCCGCGGGCCCGGCACATCAGAACGCCCTCGAGGGTGCGGAAGTGCACGCGGGAGCGGATGCGGAAGATGCGGCCGGCGGGGCGCCCGGCACTGCGGCCGCATCCAGTTTCCGCAGGCCCGTGGCCACGTCGTTGATGATCGCTTCGATGTCGGTGCGGGGAGTGAATCCGACGAGGCGATGCGCTCGGCTGTTGTCGGGGACCCGTCTCCTCATGTCCTCGAAGCCCTCCGGATACGCGCGTTCGTACGGGATGTGGGCGATGGGGCTGTTGCTGCCGAGCACATCGATGATCCGGCGTGCGAGATCATCGATCGATATCTCGCGGTCACCGCCCAGATTGAATGCGCGTCCGTATGACCGGGGATCCGAGAGGATGTCGACCATGGCGGGGACGACATCGCCGACGGAGCTGAAGCACCGTGTCTGGCGGCCGTCGCCGAAGACCGTCAGCGGGGCGTCGGAAAGCGCCTGCGCCACCAGGTTCGGCACCACCATCCCGTACCGTCCGGTCTGACGGGGTCCGACGGTGTTGAAGAGCCGCACGATGGTGACCCGCAGCCCGTATTCCCGCCAGTAGGCGTGCGCGAAGGACTCGTCGAGCCCCTTTGCCGCGGCATAGGTCCAGCGGGATTTCAGTGGTGAACCGAGGATCCGGTCCGCCCCCTCGTGCAGACTGTCGGCGGTGTTCTTGCCGTAGACCTCGCTGGTCGAGGCCAGCAGCATCGGGATGTCGGCGTCGCGGCAGGCATCCAGGACGTTCTCGGTCCCGTGCACATTGGTGCGCAGTGATCGGAGCGGCTCCTCGACGATGAGGCGCACCCCGACGGCTGCGGCGAGGTGGAACACGCGGTCGGCGCCGGACACGGCGTCGAGCAGGTCGCTTCCGTCGAGGACGGATCCGACGATGACCCGCAGGCGTGGATCGTCCTCCACGGCATGCAGGTTGTGCAGTGAACCGGTGGACAGGTCGTCGAGGACGACGACCTCGTCGCCGAGCGCGAGCAGGTGTTCGGTGAGGTGGCTGCCGATGAATCCGGCGCCGCCGGTGACCAGGGATCTCATGGTGTTCTGCTTTCGGGAGTCGTGGCCGGATGGCTGTGCGGGCCGGCGACGCGCAGCGGCTTAGAGCCGCACCGCATGCGGCAGCCGGCCCAGCCGGTAGGACGTGTCGAGCACTGCGGTCGCGTCGCCGGCCCACGACAGATCGGTGCCGTCATGGGCGGTGTGCAGGATGACCAGGTCGGCATGGAACGCCGCCGGGTCGTCCGTCGCGGTGAGTACGGACCCGTCCGGGAGCGTGAGGCGGGGGAACAGCGCGTCCGTATAACCGACGACCGCGCCGAGGGACCGCAATCGCCGCAGGATCTCGAGGGCCGGCGATTGCCGCAGGTCGGCGACCCCGGGTTTGTAGGCGACGCCGACGACGAGCACGCGGGATCCGGCGACGCCCCGGCCCGCGTCGGCGAGCACGTGGCGTGCACGTTCGACGACGTGCGCCGGACGGCATGCGATCGAGGACATGGCGGTCTCGATGACCGGGCTCGACAGCCGCTCCCTGCGCAGTTGCCACAGCAGGTAGTGGGGATCGCAGGGAATGCAGTGCCCGCCGACCCCCGGACCGGGATAGAACGGCATGAAGCCGTAGGGCTTCGTCGCGGCGGCGGTGATCACGTCGATGACGTCGACGTCCAGGGACCGGCAGATCTCGGCGAACTCGTTGGCGAGCGCGATGTTGACCGCGCGGAAGGTGTTCTCCAGGAGCTTGCTCATCTCCGCCGCCTCGGGCGACGAGACGATGTGGACCTTGCCGGCGTACCGGGACAGAGTGTCGACCGCGGCCGCGGTGCAGGCCTGAGTCGCTCCGCCGACCACCCGCGGTACCTCCTCGTGGGTGAAGCGCGCGTTCCCGGGATCGATGCGTTCCGGACTGAACGCCACATGCACGTCGGCGCCGGGCACGAGCCCGCGGGCGGTCAAGGGGATGGTGAGCAGCTCGCGGGTGCTGCCGACGAAGGTCGTCGACGTGAGGATCACCACCTGTCCCGGGACGGCGTTGGCCACCACCGCACCGCACGCAGTGCGCAGCGCCGTCAGATCGGGCAGCAGATGGTCGTCCACCGGGGTGGGCACGCACACGATCACCGTGTGCGCCTCGGCGAGCCGCGGGAGGTCCGCGATCGCGTCGAAGCGGCCGCTCGCGTGCGTCCCGGCCAGCCGCCGGCGGTCGTCGGGAAGCAGGTCGACGCGGTCGCCGGTGATGTCGGTGAGCCGATCGGCATCGGTATCGACGCCCAGCACACGGCACCCTGCCGCGTGGAACGCCAGTGCGGTCGGCAGGCCGACGTAGCCCAGCCCGACGACCGCGACGTCGTACGCGAAGCGTCGGTCGGCTCCGAGGCGCCGGCGGGACGGGGGAGCGAGGTCGGGGCGGGTGACCGCGGCGGCGGCCTCCGCCTGCTGGGGTGGCCCCGCCGTCGTCATGCGGTGGGGCAGCGCTGTGCTGGTGTTCATGGCACGTTCCCTCATTCTGGAAACACGATGGAAATACGCGGGTGTCTGCTTTCGTCATTGCCGTCTCCGGCGGCACGGCCGAATCAGGAATGACGTTTCAATGCGAATGGTGTAATGGACCCCTCCCCAGGTGGTTCATGACATTGAACAATGATCCTGAAGATCGCCGGAGTGGACTGCAACCCGCGGGGCGGATGTGAGCGTTATTTGGCAGAGTTGTGACTGTTATATGGCACTGACGCTGGCGGATGTCCTCTGGAATGCAGGCGTGACCTGCTCTGATCTCCTTCTTCGGGGGTCCGGGGCAAGTCGTGGTCGCGTCATTCGTCCGCCCCGCTGACACGCGTAGGCGGTTATGATCATGCAACTCCGGAGCGGGGAATGCCCTGCACGGTGCCGCCGGACGGCGGGCGGGCGGACCAGGGTTTTCCGGCGATGGCTTCCAGAAAGGGGAACGGGGTGCACGTCTGGATCGTCCTCGCCGTGATGGCATTGGGAGTCAACACGCTGGTGTGGGGCGGAGCGGGGATCGTGCGGTGCTTCGCAGAACGGCGTGCCGGCCGGTGTGCGCCCCGGCCCGCCGGGTCGGGGCGGGATGCCGTCGGCCGCGAGGACGTGGCGGTGCTCATGGCGGCGCACAATGAGGACGCGGTGCTCGGTGACGCCCTGGACGCCGTCATGGACCTGGTGGAACCGCGGCAGGTGCACGTGGTCTCGGACGGCTCGACGGACGGGACGGCGGCGCTGGCCCGCGGTCGCGGGGCCCGTGTGCTGGAACTGACGCCGAACCGCGGGAAGGCCGGAGCACTGGCCGCGGGCATCGGGCATTTCGGGCTCTCGCGGGACTACCGGGTGGTGCTGCTGCTGGATGCGGATACCCGGCTGTCGCCCGAGTACCTGGACACCGGGCTGCCGGCGTTCGACGATCCCGCAGTGGCTGCGGTCGCGGGTTGCGCCAGAACGATGCCGGATCCGCCGTCGCATCGGCGGTGGGGGCGCGTGCTCCTCGCCTACCGGGAGCGCCTCTACATCGCCGTGCAATGGCTGTTCAAGTACGGGCAGGCCGCCGCCCCGGTCGACGTGGTGCCGATAGTGCCGGGGTTCGCGAGCATGTACCGGGCCGAGGTGATCGACCGGATCGAGGTGGCGGCAACGGGGCTGGTGATCGAAGACTTCAACATGACCTTCGAAGTGCACGCGAAGCGCCTGGGCAGGATCGCATTCCACCCGTATCGGGCCGTGGCCAGGACCCAGGACCCCGTCGGGATGCGCGATTACGTGCGGCAGGTGCAGCGATGGATGCTCGGATTCTGGCAGACCCTGCGCAGGCACGGACTGATACGCGGCAGGTTCGGGGTTGCGGTCGCCGTCTACGTCACGGAATTGATCGCTGCGAGCGTCCTTCTGCTGCTGCTGGCGCCGCTCGCCGTCGTGTGGGCGGCGGTGGCGGCGGGGCACGCGCTGGGCGCCGGCGACTGGGCGGTGGTGCAGGACGTCGTCGGCGTCTTTCCGCCGCATCTGGTGGCGCCCGGAGTCCTCATCGCGGACTACGCGTTGACCGTGCTCGCCGCGGCGGTGGCGCGCCGGCCGGCGTATTTGGTCCTGGGGCTCGCTTTTCCGCTGCTGCGGATGCTGGACGCGGCCCTGTGCCTCAAGAGTCTCGCCCTGGCATTCCGTTCGCGCTCGGACGGCCGATGGGCCAGCCCGGGGCGGCGGGCGATGCAGCCGCCGTCGGCGGCCCGCCGGGCGGACGCCGTGCCCGGCGCCGGGGAGTGAACAGAGCTCAATCCGCACCGACTCCGGCGCCATGGCCGGTGTCCGTCGCCCGGCAGTGCAGGCGCCCGCGGTGGAAGACGTACACGAACGAGCAGTCGGACGGTTCGAAGCCCAGGACGACCGACTCGCCGGCCACAGGCACCAGGGCGCGGTCGAAGTACCGTCGACCGCGGAAGCGGACCCCGTCGCGGTGCACGGGGTGCGGTTCCGCGGTGTGCGGCAGGAGGCGGGCGACCGCCTCCTCCGGCACGGGCGCGGCCGGCGGTCGGCCGCGTGCGCGCCACAGGAGCAGCGGGGGCCGGCCCGTGTCCGGGTGCGATCTGCGGTGGTACTCGTAATCGATGTGCGTGTCCACGAACGTCTCGACCTGCTACCACGACAACAGGTCGGCGCTGGTGCCCGGTCCGTGCGAGACCCACTGGCGCAGCGGCTCGAGCGCCGCGTGCACGGACTGGAAGAAGTGGTCGAGCGCGGCCTCGTGCGAGCGGCCCGCGGTGGCGCGCGGCACCAGAGTGATGCCGAGGTCGCGGCATGCCCGGTGCAAGGCATCGTCCTCGGATTCCAGGTCGTAATCGGGGATGAATGTTCTCGGCGGCCGCCGGGGCGCATCGTCCGTCCCGCCGCCGTCGGCGCCGGGCAGCGTGCCGTCGTCGCCGAGCAGGGATCGGCGCAGCGCCAGCCGGGTGTTGGCGGGGGAAGGGTGCCCGATGCCGACGCTGAACCCCGTCACGGCGAGGCTGTCGAGGTCGATGATCGCCGTCAGCGTCGACCACGCCAGGCCGCCGTCGGCACGTCGGATGACGAGGTCGAGGTTCGTCCGGCCGGCCGCCCACACCCGGGTCGGTGCCGCCGCGTCGTCCGCCGACGCCGTCCGCGGCGTCCCCGTGCGTGGGGTGCGGGCGCGCTGCTCCGCCGGCGTCGGGCGCTGCGCACTCATCCGTGCGACGGCGGAGCGGACGGTCGAGTAGCTCGGCACCGGCCAGCCGTTCTCCCGGCAGGCGTGTGCCACCTCCGCGTGGATGCGGGTGATGGGCGCCTGCCGGCTCCTGGCGTGATCGGCGATCAGGGCGAGGACCTCCGGCGGCAGGCGGCGGGGCCGGCCGCGGTCGGAGCGCTGCTTGCGGTGCAGCCCGGCGCTGCCGCGGTCGCGGTAGACCGCAAGCCATCGGCGGGCGGTGCGGATGGGCACTCCGGCCTCGGCGGCCGCACGGGTGAGGGGGACGCCATCCTCGAGGTGTCTTCGCAGAACGGCCATGGGGTCGGCCCGGTCACGACTGTCGGCCACGCCGGCACACCTCCCCGGCGCGTTCGAGCCCGGCGTCGGGGTCCGGCAGGTGCGCGTCGCGTGTGCTGATCAGCGTGTGCTGTTCAGCGTGCATTGATCAGCGTGTGCTGATCCGCCTGGACCGTCGGCGCAGGGCGA
>CAYVJJ010000029.1:11411-15935 GCA_964451655.1 uncultured Mycobacteriaceae bacterium
TCAGCGTGCATTGATCAGCGTGTGCTGATCCGCCTGGACCGTCGGCGCAGGGCGATCGTCCGGCCGTGTCGATCGCAGGATTTCAAGTCAATCAGTTCATACGATATCAGAGGATTCAGGATTCTGACCTGGTGCTTTCACGCCGTCCGCGGCCCGGCTGAGTCTCCCCGCGAGTGCGCGCATACTGTCGCGCAGCGATTCCGGTCCGATCACCTCCACCGGCACCGGGATCAACGCCAGCCGGAAGGCGAGCCATTCGGGGTCCCGCGCGCTGGTGCTCAGCACGCAGGTGCCGTCGCCCCGGTCCTCGACGGTCCCCGCGCCGGCGGCGATGTGCTCGCGCACGCGTGCGGCAGGTGCGTGGATGAGCACCCGGGCGGCGGGTTCGTCGTCGGTCCCCATCACGGACCGCCGGACGTAGGCGGCCGGCTCGGGCGCCGGACGCGGCGGGTACACGAAGGTCGTCACGTGCAGCGAGGACGTATCGACGCGGTCGAGGCGGAACGTGCGCCAGTCGTCGCGGTCGGTGTCGTAGGCCATCAGATACCAGCGCTGGTGGAGCGACACGACGTGATACGGCTCCACATCCCGCGTGCTGGGCGCGCCGGTGCGGTCCGCGTAGTCGAACCGCACCCGCACGCGTCCCCGGACCGCGCGCGCGAGCCCCAGCAGCACCTGCGGGCTTACCGTCTCGTGTCCGCGGGGGAGCACCGAAGTGGATCCGGACAGAGCGTCGACGACCGGGCGCAGGCGCGTGGGCATCACCTGATCGAGGACTGCGAGCGCGCGCAGCGAGTCCTCGCCCAGCCCGTCGATCCCGGTGCCGGCCGCCAGCCGCAGGCCCACCGCCACCGCCACGGCGCTGGCGTCGTCGAACACCAGCGGCGGCATCGCCCCGCCGGAGGCGAGCCGGTACCCGCCTCCGCGGCCGTGGGCGGACTCGACCGGGTAGCCGAGCGTGCGCAGCCGCTCGATGTCGCGGCGCACGGACCGCTCCGTCACCTCCAGGCGGCCGGCGAGCGCCGCCCCGGACCACACGGGACGCGCCTGGAGGAGCCCCAGGAGGCGGAGCAGCCGCGCGGCGGTGTCGGTCATGGATCCACGATCCCACACCTATGCGGACAGATCCTGTCCGCTGGGGCATCGACAGTGGAATGTGCCGCCAGGAAGCGGCAACCGGATCCGCCGGGGCACCGCGCCACCGGGACACCGGAGCCGGACGCAATCGGACACCGCATCGGAACGGAGCACATGATGCCTTTCCTGACCCGCACGATCACCTCGGAGAACGACGGCCTGGCCGCCTTCGCCGCGCAGCAGCTGCGGCAGATCGCGGCGAGCCTGCATGGCCTCACCGACGAGCAGATCCGCGCCACCCCCAGTGCTTCGGCGATGAGCCTCGGCGCGCTGGCCCGGCACGTGCTGTTCGTCAGCACGAAGGGGCTGCTGGCGCAGCTGGACCCCGGCTTCGTGCCGGACACGGGCGCCTACGACGACGCGGACTGGGCCGCCGGCGGCATCCTGCCCGGTGCGGTCCGCGACGGCGACACGGCGGCGACGCTGATCGATGAGCTGGAGCACCAGGCCCGCTGGATCGAAGAGCACCTGGCCACGGCCGATCTGGAGCGCCCCATCCCGGTACCGGACCAGCCCTGGTTCCCCGACGGGCTGGAGTCGTGGCCGCTGCGCTGGGTGGCCCTGCACGCCGTCGAGGAGTACGCGCGGCACGCCGGGCACGCGGACATCATCCGGGAGTCGATCGACGGCAAGGGGGCCTACGAACTCAACGACCGCGCCGACGGGGTGGTGACACCCTCGGCGTGAGGCCCCTGCAGCACCGGCCCGCTACGGGCGGCCGGGCGCGCCACCGGCGGCGGCGCGCCCGGCTACCGATACGATCGGAACGATAGGCGGCTGCCCGGTATGCAGTCGCCGCGACGAACGAGTAGGAGCCCTCCAGCCGTGTCTTCCGGATCCGTGAACACCCTCGCCGCCCCCACCGTCCGGGTACCGGCGGGCACGTCCGTCGGCAGGGCGGTCCACGACGCGGGGCTGCCCGGCAAGGGGCCCGACGCGGTCGTCGTCGCCCGGGACGCGGAAGGACAGCTGCGGGATCTCGCGTGGGTGCCGGACGAGGACGTCGAGGTGGAGGCCGTCACCGCGGACACCGACGAGGGACGCAGCGTCATCCGGCACTCGTGCGCGCACGTGCTCGCGCAGGCCGTGCAGCAGGAATTCCCGGACGCCAAGCTCGGCATCGGCCCGCCGGTGGAGAACGGCTTCTACTACGACTTCCAGGTCGACGAGCCGTTCACCCCCGAGGACCTGGCGCGCCTCGAGAAGCGGATGAAGAAGATCATCAAGGGCGCCCAGCGGTTCTCGCGCCGGGTGGTCGAGGACCTCGACGACGCCCGCGCCGAGCTGGCGCACGAGCCGTTCAAGCTCGAACTCATCGATGACAAGTCCGGCGTGGACGACCCGGAGGTCATGGAGGTCGGCGGCAAGGAACTGACCATCTACGACAACCTCGACCCGCGCTCGGGCGAGCGGGTGTGGGGCGACCTGTGCCGCGGTCCGCACATCCCCACCACCAAGCACATCCCGGCGTTCAAGCTGACGCGCAGCTCGGCGGCCTACTGGCGGGGCGACCAGAGCCGTGAGGACCTGCAGCGCATCTACGGCACCGCATGGGAGTCCAAGGAGAAGCAGGATCAGTACCTGGAGCTGCTGGCGGAGGCGGAGAAGCGCGACCACCGCCGCCTGGGCGCCGAACTGGATCTGTTCAGCTTCCCCGACGAGCTCGGCTCCGGACTGCCGGTGTTCCACCCGCGCGGCGGCATCGTGCGCAAGGAGATGGAGGATTACTCGCGCCGCCGGCACATCGAGGAGGGCTACGAGTTCGTCAGCACCCCGCACATCACCAAGGGCAGCCTCTACGAGGTCTCCGGCCACCTGGACTGGTACCGCGAGGGCATGTTCCCCGCGATGCACCTGGATGCGGAGTACGACGAGGACGGCACGGTGCGCAAGCCCGGGCAGGACTACTACGTCAAGCCCATGAACTGCCCCATGCACAACCTGATCTTCCGTTCCCGCGGGCGCTCCTACCGTGAGCTGCCGTTGCGGCTGTTCGAGTTCGGCTCGGTCTACCGCTACGAGAAGTCCGGCGTGGTGCACGGGCTCACCCGCGTGCGCGGCATGACGCAGGACGATGCGCACATCTACTGCACCCGCGAGGAGATGCGCACCGAGCTGGCGCGCACCCTCGAGTTCGTGCTGGACCTGCTCAAGGACTACGGGCTGGACGACTACTACCTGGAACTGTCCACCAAAAACCCTGAGAAGTACGTCGGCGACGACGCCACGTGGGAGGAGGCCACCGACACGCTGCGCGAGGTGGGCGAAGCCTCCGGTCTGGACCTGGTGCCCGATCCGGGCGGCGCCGCGTTCTACGGACCCAAGATCTCGGTACAGGTCAAGGATGCGCTGGGCCGCAATTGGCAGATGTCGACGATCCAGCTGGACTTCAATCAGCCGGAGCGCTTCGAGCTCGAATACACCGGCACCGACGGCGCCAAGCACCGGCCGGTGATGATCCACCGCGCCCTGTTCGGTTCGATCGAGCGGTTCTTCGGCGTACTCACCGAGCACTACGCCGGCGCCTTCCCGGCCTGGCTGGCGCCGGTGCAGGTGGTGGGGATCCCGGTGGCCGAGGCCTTCGAGGGGCACCTGTTCGAGGTGACCGACCGGCTGAAGAAGGCCGGGGTGCGGGCCGAGGTGGACGTCTCCGACGACCGCATGCAGAAGAAGATCCGGACCCATACCACGCAGAAGGTGCCGTTCATGCTGCTCGCGGGCGAGCGGGATCTCGACGCCGGCGCGGTGAGCTTCCGATTCCGCGACGGCACCCAGGTCAACGGGGTGCCTGTCGACGAGGCCGTCGGGCTCATCGCGGGATGGATCCGTCGGCGTGAGAACGTCTCGCCCACGGCGGAGCTGCTGCGCGGGGCCGCGGCGGGGGAGACGCGGGGGACCCGGGAGTGACGGGGGAGGGACCGGTGACCGATCAACAGCACCCTCCGGGGATCCGCGCGACCGGTGTCGGTGACGAGGACCGGCTCGAACGGATCTGGACGCCGCACCGACTCTCCTATGTCGCCGAGGCGCCGGACACGCTGCCGGGCGAGTCCACCGGCTGCCCGTTGTGCGACATCCCGCGGATGAGCGACGAGGACGGCCTGGTGGTGGCGCGCGGGGAGTCCGTCTACGCCGTGCTCAACCTGTACCCGTACAATCCCGGCCATCTGATGGTTCTCCCGTACCGTCACGTGGCCGGGCTCGAGGAGCTGGACCGCGACGAGAGCGCGGAGCTGATGGCGTTCACGCAGCAGGCGCTGCGCACCATCCGCTCGGTCTCGCACCCGCACGCGTTCAACGTGGGGATCAACCTCGGCTCGGCGGCCGGCGGCTCGCTGGCCGCGCACCTGCACCAGCACGTCGTGCCGCGCTGGGGCGGGGACGCCA
>CAYVJJ010000030.1:0-11125 GCA_964451655.1 uncultured Mycobacteriaceae bacterium
CGCCGGATCCGGGGCGCCGGATCCGGGGCGCCACTGCCCGCCGCCTCCGCCCCCGGATACGGCGCGGCCGCCGGGGAGCGGTATCCCCGGCGGCCGGCACCGTCGCGCACCCGGACCGTCAGATCTGGCTGGCCATCCGCCCTTGCGGCTCGCCACCGAGCTCCGTGAAGGCGGCCGCATGGTAGATCTGCCCGGGGACGTGCACCGCGTGCACCACGCCGGCGTGCGCGTCGCGCCAGAACCGCTGCAGCGGGTGGCGCAGGTGCAGGGCGCCGCCGCCCGAGCGGTCCATGATCTCGTCGACCGCGCGCACCGCGCGGTGCGCGGCACGGATCTGGGTCCGCCGTCCCACGGCCCGCTCCTCGAAGGTGACCTCCTTGCCCGCGTCCACCTTGTCGAAGAAGCGGCAGGTGGTGTCGATCAGCGCAGTGCGCGACGCCTGGATCTCGGCCGCCGCCTCGCTGATCGCGTAGAGGACGTACGGGTCCTCCTTGATCGGCTGGCCCGTGATGGCGACGCGGTTCTTCTGCGCTTCGACGTGCGCGTGCATGGCACCCTCGGCGATGCCGACCACGGCCGCGGTGATGCCGAGCGGGAAGACGTTCCAGTACGGCATGTTGTAGAGGGTCTGGGTCACGCCCATCTCCTTGGCCGCCTCGCCGCTCATCACCTTGGGCGCGTCCAGAGTCCGGTAGGCGGGCACGAAGGCGTTCTTGACCACCACGTCCTTGCTGCCGGTCCCGCGCAGGCCGACGACGTCCCAGCTCTCATGGTCGATCTCGTAGTCGCCCCACGGCACCAGCACGTGCATCATCTGCGGCGGCATCAACGGCTTGCCGTCCTGGTCGCCCACCATCGCACCGATGAACAGCCAGCGGCAGTGGTCCGTGCCGGACGAGAACGACCACCGGCCGTTGAGGATGTAGCCGCCGTCGGTCGGCACCGCGACCCCCATCGGCGCGTACGGGGAGGCCATCCACACGTCGGGATCGTCGCCCCACACCTCTTCCTGCACCTTGGGGTCCGCGACGGCCAGCTCCCAAGGATGCACGCCGACGATGCCGCCGAGCCAGCCGGTGGCACCGTCGATCGAGGCGGTGCCGATCACCGCCTCCGCGAAGTCACGCGGGTGCGCCTCGTCGCCGCCGTGCTTCTGAGGCTGCAGAAGACGCATGATCCCCGAGTCGCGCAGGATGTCCGCCGACGGGTCGGCCACGCGCATCAGCTTTTCGTTCTCGGCGGCGTTGGCCCGGATCTCCTCCGCCCGCTCCATGATGTAGTCGAGTGCCTTGGTCATGCTTCCTCAATTCCGGATCGGTTGGTCGCTTGTTCTATTTGACGGGATGCGTGCCTCCGCAATCCCGCTGAAGGTCATCCGGGCAGCCGGTCCGCCGATTCCGGGCGGGTGAGGAACGCCAGCACCGCCGACAGCCACTGTTCCCGTGCCTCGATCATGGTCCAGTGCCCGCAGTCCGGCAGCACGTGCAGCTCAGCGCGCGGGATGTCCCGCATCGGCAACAGCGCCATGTCCAACGGGCTGACGCGATCATCACGCCCCCATGTGAGCAGGGTCGGCGCCTGCACCTTGTCCAGGCGCGACCAGTACGGGGGCGTCGTCGCCTTCCTCGCTGCGGCCATGGTGGCCGCGAACGCCTTCGTGCTGTACATGCGCCGGGCGATCTCGAGGGTGGTCGGCTCCGTCGCCAGGCGCCACCGCTCCTCGATGAGATCCTCGGTGACCACCGCCGGGTCGTACACCATCGAATGCAGCCAGCGGATCAGCCGCTCGCGTGTGGGGTTGTCGGTGAACTCGCACAGCAGCTTGATGCCTTCGCTCGGGCCGTGGCTGAACAGCGCCTTGCCGGGACCGCCCACCGTGACCAACCGCCGCACCCTCTGCGGCTGGGCGATCGCGACGTTCACTCCGACGATCCCGCCCATCGAGTTGCCGATCACGTCCACCCGGTCGAGCCCGAGCCCGTCGAGGAACCGCCCCACCGAGGCGCCGGCCATCATCATCGGATGCCCGTCGCCCGGATCCGACACGCCGAAGCCCGGGAACTCGAGGATCAGGCATCGGAACGTCTCACCCAGGTCTCCGACCACGCCGCGGAAGTTCTGCCACCCGGTGACCCCGGGGCCGGACCCGTGCAGCAGCAACAGCGGCGGCCCGTCACCGATCTCGTGGTAACGCAGCACCCCCGCGTCGGTCTGCAGTTCCCTGCGGGAACCGTCGTAGTCGACGTCCACCATCCACCGTGCTCCTGATCCGAGCCGTCCGGCCCCTCGTCGTCGCCTGCCGGGGACACGGCAGGTCCACCGGAAAATATCGCCGGCGGCACAGGCCGCCTGTGCGCATCCCGATCACCGGAACCGCTCAGCACCCCTCGTGCGCCCCTGGCCGGATGCGCCGCACGCATCGCGATCGCTCCGGCGCCGCGCACCCGCTCTCACGCGCTGCGCAACGCCTGCCGGTGGCCTTTCGCCACCCGGGGGCCGCCCCGCCCGTTGCTCCGGCCGGACGCGCGCTCCATCTCCGGATAGAGCTCGCGGGTGATCTCCCGCACCGCAGCCAGCAGCAGCGGCGCATAGCGCTCGAGCGGCACCGTGTTCGACGGCGGGCACAGGCACACCGCCGCCTCCGGCCCCTCCGGGCCGACGATCGCCGCGCCGAGGCTGATCAACCCCATCGAGCGCCGCCCGGACCGGTCGATGGACAGACCGTACTTCTGCCGCACGCGGTTGAGCTCCTGATGGAGTTCGGCCATCGTCCAGCCGCCGTCACCGCGGTGCGCCCGCACGTGTTCGCCCACCAGATCGTCGACGTCCTCGGGGCTCAGTGCCGCGAGCATCGCGCGACCGCCGGTGTTCCAGTGCGCCCCGCTGCGCCCGCCGACCCGGGAGGCGAGCCTGCCCGCGAAGCGGCCGCCGATCTTGTCGAGGAACACCTCGTCGGGCCCGTCGATGGCCGACAGGTGCACCACCATGCCGGTACGCATGTGCAACTCATGCAGATACGGATTGGCGACGCTCCGCAGTTCCGCGTGATTGTTGCCGCTGTCCCCGAAGCCCAGCGCCCGGCGGCCCAGCCCGTAGCCGAGCGAGCCGTGGTCGAGCCAGTCGAGCTTGACCAGCTGGTCGAGGATCCGGTGGGCGGTGGAGCGCGGCAGCCGGGTGCGCTGCGCGACCTCCTCCAGATTGAGGCGGCTCGAGCGGCGCTCGAACGCGTCCAGGATCAGTGTCATCCGCTCGACCATCGACGGCGGCAGCGGCTTGGACTCCTCCGCAGGGCGCTCGGACGTGTCGACGGTACGGGTATCCACAGATGACATCGGGCCTCCATCGGGGTGACGGCGTCGCAATCCGTGGTGGACCACCATCTGCGCCGCTCCGGGACCGTGGAGCACCGCCGCCGCCTCCGCGTCGTCGATGCCGTGGCCCGGACCGATCGGGTGCCACACCGCAGAATTGAAATTGATTCTCAAACTGTAGCAGTGATGCACCTCTCGTTTCAACGCGCATGCAGTAACCGGACGGAAAGGCCAGGTGACTCCCGCTGACCGAAACCCCGGGGCCTCCGGCTCCCGCACCGGTCAGGCGCCGAACGCCGCCTCCACCAGGGCGGGCAGCACGGCGCCGGCCGGGCCGCGCAGGTCGTCGTCGGCCACCGCCTCCAGCCCGGTCGGCGAGGGATTGATCTGCACCACCCGCGCACCGGACCGGCGGGCCACGTGCGGCAGCTCCGCCGCCGGATACACGGTCGACGAGGTGCCCACCGACAGCAGCACGTCGGCGTGCGCCGCGGCCTCCTCGGCCTTGCGCCAGGCCGCCTGCGGCAGCGCCTCGCCGAACCAGACGACCGCGGGCCGCACCGGACCCCCGCACCGCACGCACTGCGGCGGAGCGATGCGGCGGCCCTCGTCCGGCCGTCCGCCCCCTGAGCCGACGGGCCCGCCCTCCGGAGGGCCGCCCGCTGATTCCACGGGCGCATCACAACGGGCACAACGCGATTCCGCGATCGATCCGTGCAGATGGATCACCCCGACGGAGCCGGCACGCTCGTGGAGGTCGTCGACGTTCTGCGTCACCACCGTCGCGTCGCCCCCGCGCTCGGCCACCTCGCGCTGCAACCGCGCGACGGCCCGGTGCCCCGGGTTCGGCCGGCAGCGTGCGACCAGTTCGCGACGCCACGCGTACCAGCCCCACACCAGCTCCGGGTCGGCGGCGAACGCCTCGGGGGTGGCCAGCTGCGCGGGATCGTAGCGCTCCCACAGCCCGGTCAGCGCATCGCGGAAGGTGGGGATCCCGCTCTCCGCGGAGGCGCCGGCACCCGTCAGCACCACCACGCGACCGGCAGTGCGCACCGCGTCGGCGAGCCCTCCGGCGATCCGGGGCGAGGACATGCCCGTCAACCGCGCCCCGCGAGCTTGCGGAAGTCCCAGCTCACGATCTTCTCGGGGACGATGCGCAGCCACGCATGCTTCCCGTCCGCGTAGAAGGTCCCGCCCATGTATTTGCGGGCGAAGATCTCCTCGACAGCCGCCAGCTCAGGGTCCGGATCGGATCCGCGGGGCACGTCGCCCACCCGCTCGGCGCGCCCGGTGATCTCCACGCCCCGCAACTCCGCGTAGTCCACGCCGGCGTCCACGACGACGGACACCCGCGGATCCCGCTCCAGGTCCTTCCATCGGCGGCTGCGCGTGATCGAGAAGAGCCACAGCGCACCCTCGGACCAGCCGAACCAGAGAGGACTCACGTGCGGCGCCCCGTCGGAGCCCACGGTCGCGACCCTGCAGGTGCGTTCGGCGCCGAGGAACGCATCCAGTTCCTCCGGCCCCATCGCGATCACCCTGCCGCGCCGCTGCTTCTCCGTCGCCGCTGCCGTCTCCGTCATCGCCGCTCCTCTCCCGTGCCGGACCTACCGTGTCGGACCTACCGTGCCGGACCCACCGTGTCGCACCGCCTCCGCCGGCCGGCGCCGCCGATCGCGTCCTGCGCCGAGACTATGGCGCACGCCACACTCCGTCTATGGTGCACGCCACATCGTCGCCCCACCCTGCCTCGAGCCGGACAGCGGGACCGCAGGGCGCCCGGCGCCGCGCGGGGCACGTAGCATCGGCCACCGGAGTGGAACCTGTTCCGGTTTCGGTGGGGTCCCGCTCGCAGTGCATCAGCGGAACGCAGGACAGGAGAGGGCATGGCCGACGAACTGAGCTTGGCGGGCAGGGCCGCCGTCGTCACCGGCGCGGGTGCCGGTCTGGGCAAGGCGGAGGCGCTGGCGCTGGCCGGGGCCGGAGCCGCCGTCGTCGTCAACGACATGACCGACCGGGCCGACGAGGTGGTCTCCGAGATCGTCTCCGCCGGAGGGCAGGCCGTCGCGGTCAAGGGCGACGTGTCGGACTGGGCGCTCGCGCAGTCGATGATCGACACGGCCGTCTCCGAGTTCGGGTCGATGGACATCCTGGTCAACAACGCCGGAATCACCCGCGACACGATGATCTTCAACCTCACCGAGGACAAGTGGGACGACGTCCTGCGCGTGCACCTCAAGGGCCACGCCGCCACGTCGCACGCCGCGGCGGTGCACTGGCGCAACCGGTCCAAGGAATCCGGTCAGCCGGTGTACGGCCGCGTGGTGAACACCGCTTCGGAGGCGTTCCTGTTCGGCCCTGCCGGCCAGCCCAACTACGGCGCCGCCAAGGCCGGCATCGTCGCCCTGACCCTGTCCACGGCCAACGGCCTGCACAAGTACGGCGTGAAGGCCAACGCGATCTGCCCCCGCGCCCGCACGGAGATGACGGCCGACACCTTCGACGAGAACACCGCCTCCGGCCTCGACCCCCTCGCGCCCGAGCGCGTGGCGACGCTGGTGCACTACCTCTCAGCACCCGCCTCGCACGAGGTGTCCGGCCAGGTCTTCGTCGTCTACGGGAACATGGTGGCGCTCATGGACTCCCCCAAGGTGGAGCACAAGTTCGTGGCGGCCGACGGCACCTTCAGCGCCGCGGAGATGGACTCGCAGCTGTCCGGCTACTTCACCGGACGCGACCGCTACGACACCTACGCGGCGTACAGCCTGGCGTCCCTGGAGAAGCCCGCGCTGGCCACCGAGTAGAGGGGCCGGCGGCGCAACCGGCCCGCCACGATCCCGTCACGGCGCCCCCGGACCCGGTCCGGGGGCGCCGTGCCGTCTCCAGGCACCGGTGGGCGGAATCCGCTCTTGCCGGTCCGCCGACGTGTGTGGACGATGGCACCGGGGCCCGGACACCGTGCCGCACAACCGCTGCCGTCCCGGAAACCCGACCCGGCCCCGGCGAGGAGAACCCCATGGCCGCACCCACTGCTCCCGGACTCCGCCTGCACGGCAGGACCGCGATCGTCACCGGCGGCGCCGGCGGAATCGGCCGCGGCATCACCACCGCATTCGTGAAGGCGGGGGCCGACGTCCTGTTCGTCGACATCAACGCCGACGCCGGCGCCGCACTGGAATCGGAGCTCGCCGCCGCGGGCCATCCCGGAAGGGCGGCCTTCCGGCGCATCGACATCTCCGACGACGAGGGCCCCCGGCAGGTGGTCGACGCCGCGGTGGAGGAGTTCGGCGGAGTATCCGTTCTCGTCAACAACGCCCACGCCTCGCGCCAGGTCCCGCTGCTGGACACCACCGACGAGGTGCTCGACCTGTCGTTCCGCACCGGCTTCCTGCCGGCGCTGCGCCTGATGCAGGCTGCGCACCCGCATCTGAAGGCGGCCTCCGGCAGCGTCATCAACTTCGGGTCCGGTTCCGCCATGGACGGCATGCCCACCCAGGCCTCCTATGTGGCCGCGAAGGAGGCGATCCGCGGCATCAGCCGTGTGGCCGCCAACGAGTGGGCCGCCGACGGGATCAACGTCAACATCATCTGCCCGCTCGCCGCCACCGAGGGCGTCAGCCACTGGATGGAACAGCACCCGGAGACCGCCGCGAAGATGATCGCCAAGGTGCCCATGCAGCGCTACGGCGATCCCGAAGACGACATCGCGCCGGTGGCGGTCTTCCTCGCCTCCGACGAGGCCTCGTACATGACCGGGCAGACCCTCATGGTCGACGGCGGCAGCCAGAAGCTCCGCTGATGGGGCCGACGAGCGCGCCCACGTCCGCGACCGGCGCGGCGCAGCTGCTCGCAGAGGCGCGGCCGCTGCTGCCCGAGCTGGTCGCTTTGCGCCGCGACCTGCACCGCCACCCGGAGACGGGCCTGCACCTCCCGCGGACGCAGGCCGCCGTCCTGCAGGCCCTCGACGGCCTGGACCTGGAGATCACGACGGGCAGGGCCACCACCTCCGTGGTGGCCGTGCTGCGCGGCGGCGCGCCCGGCCCGACCGTCCTTCTGCGCGGCGACATGGACGCTCTTCCCGTCGCCGAGCTGGCCGAGGTGGACTATGCGTCGACCAACGGGGCCATGCACGCGTGCGGACACGATCTGCACACCGCGGGTCTCGTGGGCGCCGCCAGGCTTCTGCACGGGCGCCGGGACACCCTCGCCGGCGACGTCGTGTTCATGTTCCAGCCGGGCGAGGAGGGCCACGACGGCGCCCAGGTGATGCTGGACGAGGGGCTGCTCGACGCGTCCGGCGACATGCCCGTCGCCGCCTTCGCGGTGCATGTGGGTCCCGGCGAGCAGGGGCGCTTCATCACCCGTCCCGGACCGATCCTCGCCGGTGCCGCAGAGTTCCGGATCGTGGTGCACGGATCAGGCGGCCACGGGTCGCAGCCGCATTCGGCGCGCGACCCCGTCCCCGCCGCGGCCCAGATGGTGGCGGCGTTGCAGACGATGGCCGCGCGCCGTTTTCCCGCCTTCGACCCCGTGGTCCTCAGCGTCACCCGGATGCGCGCCGGTGACGCCCTCAACGTCATCCCCGGCACCGCCGAACTCGCCGGGACCATCCGCATGGTGTCGCCCGAGGCCGAGGCGGTGCTGCCCCGGGCGGTCGGCGAGGTCGCCGAGTCGATCGCCGCGGCACACGGCTGCACCGTCGAGGCGTCGGTCGAACCCGTCGTCCCGGTCACCGTCAACGATCCGGAGGAGACCGCGGCGGTCATGACCGACCTCGAGGAGCTCTCTGACGTCGGAGCGGTGATGCGGCTGCCGGATCCGACGATGGGCTCCGAAGACTTCGCCAAGATCCTCGACCGCGTTCCCGGCACCTACGTGTTCCTGTCCGCGGGACCCGCCGACCCGCCGGAATCCGCGGTCGGCGCGATCAATCATTCCCCGTGGGTCGTATTCGACGATTCGGTGCTCTGCACCCAATCCGCGGTGCTCGCCCTCCTCGCCGCGCGGGCGCTGGAACGCCACGGGCCCAGCCGAATACGGCCGCGGCCGCGCACGTGAGCCGGTTCGCCACCGCGCCGCCGGCGCATTGCGGGAAACAGCCTGCAATCGGATGTCAATCCATTGATTGACATCCGCATTCGGTCGTGCGGAATTGTCCTACCCCCTTGTTAGATTCCGGTCCGCCTGGAGGGAATCCCTTCCTCGGCGCACGCGGCATCCGCATCCGCCGCTGCGCGCGGGCGTGCCCAGCGGACCCGCAGGGCACAGGAAACGAGCAAGGAGAACACACGATGAAGGCGACACGCGTGATGATGGGATCGGCGGCGCTCGCGGCGGCGGCCACCCTGACCGCCCCGGCCCTGGCGGCCGCCGCGGTGCCCAATGCGGACACGCACACGAACGCCCCGGCGCTCACCGCCCAGGCCGGTGAGGGCGGTACCACCGAGGTGACGGTCACCGTCCCCGAGGGGCAGACGGCCTGCGTCGGCCCCTACCTGATCCAGGACAGGGTCACCGACGCCGGCGCCCTGGGCCTCATCTCCGGCGGCGAGGCCGCGGGAGGCGACGTGGACGCCTCGCAGGCGAAGATCGTCGGCGACGCCGTCCCGGGCCTCCCCGGCGGCTACCCGGGCGGCATCGACGGGTTCCCGCTCAGCGCGAGCCCGTACACGGCCACCTTCGAGCTGGACGCGGAACTCCCTTACACCGCCATGAGCGTGTGCACCGGCGGCGCCGCCGATCAGCGCCCGGATCTGTACCTGCGCACCATCCACTACAGCCCCGGCCCCGTGAGCTCTTTCATCGGCAGCCTCGAGGGCATGGGTCTGGGCAGCGCGACGGGCAGCCTGGGCAGTCTCGCGAGTCTGGACGCCGTCTTCGGCAGCTGAACCGGCTTCCCGGCCCGGCCGCACGGTGCGGCCGGGCCGGCGCTCGACCCCACGGGTCCGGCCCCGTACCGCTGGGCGGGAAGACGTCGTGTCGTACGTCACAACTCCACTGAGGATGAGTCCACCGTCCGATCCGGGCGCATCAGCCCGGCTTCACTTCTCATCCGGAGGACCACATGCGACCGAACGTTCATCCGAGACACACCGGCCGCCGGCGACGGCGCATCGGCTCCGCCGCGCGCGCGGCCGGCGCCGCTCTCGCCGCCGCCGCGCTCGTAGCCGGGTGTGCAGGCTCCGGGTCCAGCGACGGCGACGGCGGCCGGGCATCGGACGGCGGGTTCCAACGCGGGATGGTCAATCCCCAGCCGGACCCCGGCGATGTCGTCCGCGGCGGCACGCTCACCTTCGGGGTGCAGGCTCTGGCACCCGTCCTCGATCCGGCGAAGCAGGGCACCGGGCGCGGTGGAACCGGAGGGGATGCCGCCGCGGCCGTCTACGACGTCCTGATGAAATACGACGCCGTCAGCGGCGATTTCACCCCTCAGCTCGCCGAGTCACTGACCTCCGACGACGACGTCACGTGGACGCTCACGCTGCGTGACGGGGTGCGGTTCAGCGACGGCACCCCGCTGGATGCGCAGGCGGTGGTCTCGAGTTTCGACCGCTACACGCGCAGCCGCGGCGGCGATGCGGCACTGTGGCAGCAGACCGTCGGTTCCGCCACCGCCACGGACCCGCACACGGTCACGATCGTCCTCAACGCCCCGTGGCACAGGTTCCCGTCGATGCTCGCTCTGGGGTACGGGATGATCGTCGCCCCGTCCGCCGACCATGACGGACACTTCACCCCCGTCGGCGCCGGCCCGTTCGTCGAGCAGCAGTTCCGCCCGGGCGAGGCACGCGTACTCGCGGCCAACCCCGACTACTGGGGCGGCGCCCCGCCGCTCGACACGGTCCGGCTCGTCGCGCTCAACGGACCGCAGGAGAACCTCGACTCCCTGCAGAGCGGGGGCCTGGACCTGGCCTACATCCGCGGCCTCTCCCCCGCGATCGCCAGCGCGGTGGACGCCGGATTCCCCGGCTACATCGACATCCTCAACGCCGGCAGCGCGGAGATCATCAACAACCGGGACGGACGGCCGGGGGCGGACATCCGAGTGCGCAAGGCGATCGCCATGGCACTGGACCCCGAGCAGATCGACCAGCGCGCCGAAAAGGGCGAGGGCATGCCGACTGCGGAACTGTTCGGCAGCACGTCGCGCTGGCATCCCGACGTGGACGGCGTGCCGTTCGATCCGGAGCGCTCCCGGCGATTGCTGGACGAGGCGAAGGCGGACGGGTACGACGGCACACTGGATTACGTGTTCCTCAACGAACCCAAGGACCACGCGATCGCCCTCGCCGTGCAGGCGCTTCTGCAGAACGTCGGCTTCAACGTCGAAATGCACGGCGCGACCAGCGCCGCAGACATCATCACGGGTGTGTACGTGCGTCACGAATTCGACCTCGCCCACGCCGGGCTCGGATTCTACGAGTCCATTCCGGACCTGGGGTTGCAGGGAGTCATGCAGAGTTCCGCGCCGTCCAACACCGCCGGTTCCGCCGATCCGGCGATGGACGCGCTCATCGAAGAGTTCCGCTCGACTGCGACCGACGATGACGCCCGCGCCGTGATGGGCGAGATCCAGCAGCGGTGGAACGACACCGTGCCCTCGGTCCCCATCGGCGCACTGCCGTCCCTGTGGGCCTGGCAGAAGAACGTGCACGGTGTGGAGCCCACCGCCACCGGGATCATGCTGTTGGGCGATGCGTGGAAGAGCACACCGTGATCACGGGCATCCCCGGCGGCTGAACCGGGCCGCCGGGGAGACGGACCGACGGAGACGGACCGTGACGGACCGTGACGGACCGTGACGGACCGTGACG
>CAYVJJ010000030.1:11225-15774 GCA_964451655.1 uncultured Mycobacteriaceae bacterium
GGACCGACGGAGACGGACCGTGACGGACCGTGACGGACCGTGACGGACCGTGACGTCGTCCCGGCCGGGATCCCGGCCGGGACGACGTCACCGTCCCGTATTCAGTCGTCAGGCGCCGGTCACCCATGCCGAGTCGAGCAGGAAGATGTTGTCCGCGCTGCGCTTGACCCCGTGCACGTCGTCGTCCCACACGGTCAGCACCTTGGCCGACCCCCACACGGCGTAGGGGATCGTCTCGTTGGCACGGTCCTGGACCTGCGCGATCGCGGCCTTCTTCGCGTCGTCGTCGGTCGCCGTCTGCACGTCGGTGAGGAGTTCATCCATCGTCGGGTCCGCGTACCCGGTGGCGTTGTTCTTCGAATCGCTGCCCATCCCGGCGTACAGCCGCAGGTACGGGGCGTCATCCATCAGCTGCAACGCGCTGCGGGCCATGTCGAAGTCGTGGTCCACGTACATCTTGCGCACCAGGTCGTTGACACTGTTGGCGTAATCGATCCGTACATCGAACCCGACGGCGTTGAGCTGCGCCTGCACGGCCAGCGCCGCTGCTTTCGCAGTGGGGTCGCTGCCGGCGAGATAGTGCAGGGTGCCGTCGTAGCCGTCGGCCTTCGCCTCGTCGAGATACCTCTTCGCCTGCGCCGGATCGAACGGCACTCCGTGCGCGTCGTCGTACCACCGCGACCCCTCGGGCACGATGTCCGACCCGGCGATGCCCAGGCCGTCCTCGGTGCGCTGATCGATCACCTCCGGATCGACGCCGTAGGCGATCGCCTTGCGCACCCGCGCGTCCGCGCCGGGCCGGCCCTCAGCCTGGTTGACGAAACCCAGGCTGCCGAGCCCCTGGATGTCGAGGTAGCCGGGCAGGTCCGAGTCGATCGCATCCTTGATCACCTTGGCGTCCCGGTTGATGTAGGTCATCGACAGCTGGCCGCTCTGCAACGATTCGAGCTGCTGCTGGGCGCCGCTGGTGGGAACGAAGGTCACCGTGTCCAGGTGGGGCCTCCCCGCGAAATAGTCATCGCGCGCCGTCAGCACGATCTTCTCGTTGGGTGCGAACTCGGCGACGGTGTAAGGGCCGGCGCCGATGGGCGTGAACTCGCCGCCGGACCCGGAGCCCTGGCCGACGATCATGCCAGGGCCCATCGCCAGCAGCACCGGGAACTGCGCCCACGGCTTGTTCAGCGTGAACTCCACGGTCAGCGGGTCCGGCGTGGCGATCCCGGTGACCGCGTCGTCCCACACCTGCGCCACGTCCCGCCCCGCCTCGACGAATCTGTCGACGCTCCACTTGACCGCTCCGGAATCCAGGGGGCTGCCGTCGCTGAACGTCGCCCCGTCGCGCAGGGTCAGAGTGAACTGCGTGTAATCGCCGTTGTGCCGGATCGACTCGGCCAGCTGCGGCACGAACTCGCCGGATTCCGGGTCCGTGCGCACCAGAGTGTCGTAGACCGCCGCCATCTCCGTGCCGCCGTTGGAGCCGGCCGCCTGCGTCCGGGTCGGGTCCAGCGAGCTGGGGAACGAGTACGAGCCGAACGTGAGCGTGCCCCCGTCGACGGGGTCGCCCGAATCGGCGGCGCCTGCACCGACGAAGCCGGCGTCGGCCTGACCGCCTGTCCCCGCATCCGATCCGCCGCCCCCGCCGCCGGACGCGCACCCCGCCACCAGTACGGCCACGGCCGCGCCCGCGGCGGCGAGCGTCACACCCGCGCGGAACCTTGGTTTCTGCACCTTGAGACCTCACCCTCACCACACCGGCCGGGACCGTCCCGGCTCCGGATTGCCCAGAGGGTATGCACGGAGACGCCCTATAGTGACGACGGTCTCACCAGACGAAACCGGGGACGATGCGCACAGCCGTCATGCGCGACGCAGGACCGACTCCGCGTGTCGCAATACCGGGGAGTCCACCATGGTCCCTTCGAACGCGAACACGCCGCGCTCGCCGTCCGCCGCGGCGAGCACCCGCCGGGCCCAATCGATCTCCTCGTCCGCGGGCCGATAGGCGGCGCGCACCTCGGCCACCTGTGACGGGTGGATGCACACCGAGGCGTCGAACCCGGTGGTGACGGCGTCGAGCGCCTCGGCACGCTGCCCCTCCAGGTCCTTGATGTCCAGGTGCACCGCGTCCAGCGCCGTCTTGCCGAACGCTTTGGCCGCCAGCAGCACCGTGGACCGCACCTGCCGGGCGACAGGGCGGTAGGCGCCGTCGGCGCCCCGGCTGGAGGTGCCCCCGAGTCCGGCCACCAGGTCCTCCGCGCCCCACATCAGCCCGGCGGTCGCCCGCTCGGCAGCGATCTCGTGCGCCCGCACCGCCCCGAGCGGCGTCTCGATCAGCGCGATCACCCTGCGCGGCGCGAGGGCGGCCACCTGCTCCGCCGACTCGGACTTCGCCAGCATCACGTGCGAGTAGTCGGTGGCCGCGAGCATCTCCAGGTCCAGCGCGTGCTCCGCGGTGCCGACCGCGTTGACCCGGATCACGGTGCGGGCAGGGTCCTGCGGATCGTCGATCAGGGCCCGCCGCGCGGCCGCCTTGTCCGCGGGGGCCACCGCGTCCTCGAGATCGAGGATCACCACGTCGGCGGCCGCCGCGGCCTTCGCGTAGCGCTCGGGACGGTCGGCGGGGCAGAACAGCCAGGCCGGCCCGGGGACGAGATCGGCGGCGGGGTCTGTCATGGGGTGGCTCCTCGTGGTGTCGTGGGCGTCCGAGTCTGCGTCACGGAGGGCGTGATCGACTGCGTCATTGCGGCAGTCCCGGGACCATCGCCGCCGCCCCGCGTCACCGCGGCCGCTTCTGCATCAAGGTGGCCCGCACCGCACGCGCCACGATCTCACCATGCTGATTGCGGCCGATGTGCTCGAGCTTCACGATCCCCTCCCCGGGGCGGCTGCGTGACTCGCGCGTGTCCAGCACCACCGTCTCCCCGTAGAGGGTGTCGCCGTGGTGCATCGGGCGGGGGAATTCGATCTCCGAGAAACCCAGGTTCGCGACGATCGTGCCCTGCGACAGCTGCGCCACCGAGAGACCGACGAGCGTGGACAGGGTGAGCATCGAGTTCACCAGCCGCTCGCCGAACTGCTGCCCCTCCGACCACGCCGCATCCAGATGCAGCGACTGCGTGTTCATCGTCAGGGTCGTGAACAGCACGTTGTCCGCTTCGGTCAGGGTGCGCCCCGGGCTGTGCCTGTACACCACACCCTGCTCGAACTCCTCGAACCACAGCCCCCGCTGGACCACTTCGCGCAGTGGTGCGGACGCCGGTTCCTGCGCGTCTGCAGTGCTCATCGGGCCTCCTGTCCTCTGCCGTCCCCGGCGCCGCGCCGACGCACCGCGGTGCTCACCGGAACCCCAGCTGCCGGGCGATGAGCATCAGCTGCACCTCGGTGGTGCCCTCACCGATCTCGAGGATCTTGCTGTCCCGGTAGTGCCGGGCCACCGGGTACTCGTTCATGAACCCGTAGCCCCCGTGGATCTGCGTGGCGTCGCGTGCATTGTCCATCGCCGCCTCCGAGGAGACCATCTTGGCGATGGCCGCCTCCTTCTTGAACGGCTTGCCCGCCAGCATCTTCGCCGCCGCGTCGTAGTAGGCCAGCCGCGACGTGTGGGCCCGTGCCTCCATGCGGGCGATCTTGAAATTCACCGCCTGGTACTCGCCGATGGGGCGGCCGAAGGACTGCCGCTCCTTCGCGTACGTGACCGACTCGTCGACGCACCCCTGCGCGGCCCCCGTCGACAGCGCAGCGATGGCCACGCGGCCCTCGTCGAGGATCGACAGGAAGTTGGCGTAGCCGCGCCCGCGCTCGCCCAACAGGTTCTCCGCGGGCACCCGGGCATCGGTGAACGACAGCGGATGCGTGTCCGAGGCGTTCCAGCCCACCTTGTCGTACGCGGGCTCGGCCACGAAGCCCGGCGTCCCGGAGGGCACGATGATCGTGGAGATCTCCTTGCGCGCACCGTCCGTCCCGCCGCCGGTCACCGCGGTGACCGTCACCAGCGAGGTGATATCGGTGCCGGAGTTGGTGATGAACTGTTTGGAACCGTTGACCACCCACTCGTCGCC
The DNA here is from genome assembly GCA_964451655.1 of uncultured Mycobacteriaceae bacterium. Taxonomy (GTDB): domain Bacteria; phylum Actinomycetota; class Actinomycetes; order Mycobacteriales; family Mycobacteriaceae; genus Tomitella. The sequence continues at coordinate 15,284 of CAYVJJ010000030.1, forward strand.
GTCGAGCTTCGCGGTGGTCCTGGTGGCGCCGGCATCGGATCCGGCCCCCGGCTCGGTGAGCCCGAATCCGGCCAGGCGCCGCGCCGACGCCAGATCCGGAAGCCACCGCTTCTTCTGCTCCTCGGTGCCGAACTTGTAGATCGGCATCATGCCCAGCCCGACGCCGGCCTCCAACGTGATCGCCACCGACTGGTCCACGCGGCCGAGCTGTTCGAGCGCCAGTGCCAGGGCGAAATAGTCGCCGCCCATCCCCCCGTACTCCTCGGGGACAGGCAGCCCGAACAGCCCCATCCGTCCCATCTGTTCGACCACCTCATAGGGGAACGAGTGGTCCCGGTCGTGTTGCGCCGCCACAGGAGCCACCACCGAATCGGCGAAGTCCGCCACCGTCGCGCTCAATTCCCGGTAGTGGTCGGGCAGCTCCGCCGCCGCCATGCTCGCCGTCACGATGCCTCCTGCGTGTTCGCGTCTGTTGAGTCCTGCTGTGCTGC
>CAYVJJ010000031.1:0-15661 GCA_964451655.1 uncultured Mycobacteriaceae bacterium
CGCCTGGGCCGATTGACCCCCATCGAGTACGAGACCATCATGAACCCGGTCGCCCTCGCGGCCTGAGACCCGAACTGTCACTTGATCATGCGGCAGTCCCCACCGCCCGTGAACTTGCCGGCTGGTGCTGGTCACTGGCGGTCCTGGAGGACTGAATGGCCCGTTCGCTATAAGCCCTTTTCTGCGGCTGGGGGTGGCAGTGGCAGCGCGTGGGCCGATCCGCGATACACCTATGAGCAGGCACCGACACGGCGTCGACGCTCGATGCTAGACACGCGGTCACCGGCCCAGCCGAACTCCCGGTCCTGCGGTAGCCAACCCACGTATATCAGTCTGACCGCGCGTCGTTATAGACACGCTCAATTGCACTCCTGCTGCAGAAGAAACACAGGCGCCGCCGGGGTAGCTCCCCGGCGGCGCCTGACCATGCCTCTTGACAGATTTCCCTACATATCAGGTGTACTGACCGGGGACATGGAGACAGGCGCGCCGCGTTGATCACCCCCCGTACACGCGTAGGAGTCGATCGATCTCGGCTATCACGCTGCGCGGTCGGTTCGCGCCGGCGCGAAGCTCGATGGCGCTCGGCTCAAGGCGGGCCGCTTTCGCGTGCAGGATCAGAAGCTGTTCGCGATAGAGCCGATGCTCGTGCCAGCAGGTCGTGCTGCAAAAGACGGCCTTTGGGGCATGGAACGCCACGGGGCCGGATCCGTTGTGCGGACCCGGCCCTCTGTCACATCGCGGCGGTGATTACTTCTCCGGTGCGATTTGCGCGTACATCTTCGTGTCTTGAAACTCCGTGATCGCGCTGGGGCCGCACAAAACCCCGTAACCGCTCTGCTTGAGTCCACCTTCCTCGAACGCCTCGTGGATCACGCCCCAGCAGTTGGTCCACACGAAGCCCGCACGCATTTCGCGAGCGACGCGGCGACCTCGCCATTCGTCGGTGGTGAACACGGCCGCGCCGAGCCCAAACGAGGTGCCATTGGCCATGCGGATCGCGTCGTCCTCGGTGTCAAACACCTCGAAGGTCTGCACGGGCCCGAAAAGTTCATCCTGCACGACCGGCAGGTCCAGTCGGTCAACTTCGAGCAAGGACGGCTGATAGTAGGCCCCACCTGGGCGTTCGGCGTCCGAGACGAGCCCGCCGCGAACCAAGACGGTGGCGTACTCGGCCGCCTCCTCGACGATCTGGTCTACTCGGGCAGCGCTGGCCGCGTCGATCAGTGGACCAAGGTTCGAGGTGGGGTCTTCGCTGGGGCCGACCCGGAGGTTTGAGATGGCGTCGATGACCATCGGGCGGAGCTTCTGCGCGATGCCTCTCTGGACGATCAGACGCGATCCTGTGAGACAGAACTGGCCGTTCATTAGCGTGCCGGCAGCCACGATGTTCTGCATCGCCACGTCGAGATCGGCATCGTCGAAGATCACAAGCGGTGTTTTGCCGCCAAGTTCGAGGCTGAGGCGCTTCAGCGTGTCCGCTCCCGATTTCGCGATCGCTCGACCGACGTGTGTGCTGCCGGTGTAGCTGATCATGTCCACATCTGGTGACGCCACGAGCGCGGGCGAGACGTTGTTCCCGCCCTCGGTGAGGATACTCACGACGCCATCCGGAATCGAGGTGGTGTCCTTGATTACTTCGGCGACGAGACTGTTGGTCAGCGCGGTTTGTCCAGGCATCTTCACTACCATCGTGCAGCCAGCGGCGAGTGCAGGTCCGATGGAGCGCATTGACAGGATGACCGGCGAGTTCCATGGCGTGATGATTCCAATCACGCCCATGGCTTCCTGGCCGGTTTGGAAGTACATGCCGGGGCTGACTTCGGAGGATCGACCGCCGTCCAGGACGAGGGCCGAAGCTGCCGCGTAGCGAAGCCAGTCGACGGTGGTCGAGACCTCCCACGTGGTCTCGGGGAGGAGCTTTCCGTTCTCGCGGGAGAGCATGAGCGCGACCTCATCGATACGCGTTTCCAGGTTGTCCGCGAGCTCGTTGATCGCGCGTGAGCGTCGACGCGAGTCCCGAGACCAGTTGGTCTCGTCGAACACGCGGCGTGCTTCGGCGATCGCCGTGTGCGCCTCGAGCTCGCCGGCGCTCGCATACGTGCCGAGCACGTGGCCAGTCGAGGGATTGATGGTTTCCAGGGTTTCGCCGGCCTCGCTCCAGGCCCCTGCGATGAGGTTGCGGCCGGTCAAGGTCGCTGGCGATGCAACAGATTCAGCGGTCATGGCTGCAGGTCCTTCTCAGTGGTTCGTTACTCGGAAGCCGTTCTTGTCGGCACACCGTCCGGCGAGGGCGTTTCGTCACGGGCCACGTCGACAGGCTTTGTGACGGATCGCACTCGCTAGATCTGACACTACGCGAACCAACGCCGGTGTCAAGAACTAAACACCGATGTTGACAGCGAGTGTCCGACTGGCTAGTTTGACGGTGAAAGCCGCGTTGCAGTGCCTCGGCGGGGAACGGTGGGCAACTTGAGAGATGAGGGAGAGGTCGATGAATCATCCGGAGACACACACCGACCGTGTCGCGGTCGTCACGGGATCTGCGCAAGGTTTCGGACAAGCGATCGCTGTGGAACTGGCCCGGCGTGGAGCTGACATCGTGGCCATTGACCTGCGTGACGCCGCGGAGACGGTGGCAGAAGTTGAGGCTGCCGGCCGTCGTGCGGTATCGATCCAGGCCGACGTGACCAATCCGGATGCCGTCAATGACGCACGCGACCACGCTCTCGGGGCGTTCGGCTCGGTCGACATCCTCGTCAACAATGCCGGGGCCTACCCTTTCAAGGATTTCTTCGATGTGGATTACACGTTCTGGAGGAAGATTCATGCCCTGAATCTGGATTCCCAGTTCCTCGCCGCGAAGGCCTTCTGTCCGACTATGCGGGATAATGGTTGGGGCAGGGTCGTGAACATCGCCTCCAACTCGCTCGGTCTCGCGGTTCCTTCGCTTTCGCATTACATGTCAAGCAAAGGCGGAGTCGTCGGCTTTACTCGCGGCCTTGCTACCGATCTCGCGCCGTTTGGCATCACCGTCAACGCCGTGGCGCCCACCGCGTCCCGCACTCCGGGCGGTGAGGAAGCCTTTCCTGCCGAAGTGCTCGACAACGTGGCGTCGATGCAGGCGATCAGGCGTAACGGCGTGGCCTCGGACGTGACGGGCACAGTGTGTTTTCTCAGCAGCGAAGACTGCGCTTTTGTTACAGGCCAGACGATCATGGCTGACGGCGGGCTTGTACGGCTCTAATGCGTCCACAGGTCGCGTGAATTAAACAGGAAGCAGATCGGATGCCTTAGAGTAGGGGAGTTAATACTTATGTCGAAAGCTGTGCAGGATGGCCTGGTCCCGTACCCGCCGTCTGATGTAGATTATTACCGAAGCGCCGGATTATGGCGGAACCAATCGCTGCCGTCTGATCTGTTGGAAACGGCAGAGATTCACGCGGAACACGTCGCACTGATCACCTCCGAAGTGCGGTGGACGTACAGAGAGCTGTTCGACCGGGCGTCTGTGTTCGGGTCGGGCCTATTGCGGAAAACCGGCTTGCGCGCCGGGGATCCGGTGATGTTCCAGATGGGAAATGTCGCGGAGACCGTCGTGGCGTACCTGGGCTGCCTTCTGGCAGGTTTGCGGCCAGTATGCACCCTGGCACAGCACGGTGAGCGAGAGATCGGCTTGCTCGCCAAGCACGTCGATGCCAAAGGTCTGATCGCGCAGGCCGATTACGGCGGCGGCAAGGTACTTTCCACGGCCCGAGCCTTATCCGCACACGGCGGCATTGGGTCCGTGGTCCTCGCCCGGGCAGCGTCACGTGACGCTAAAAATATCTATGCTGAGCACGTAGTGACCTTCTCCGACGTCATCGAAGCGGCCAACCGCGAGCCACTTCCTGACGTCGACCATGACCAGATCGTTGTCTACCAGCTCTCCGGAGGAACGACCGGGCTCCCCAAGGTCGCTGCTCGCTTGCACGAGGAATACTCGTACAACTCGCGGGCCTGGGCGGCAAGCTGCGGGTGGGGGCCAGGCACCACGGTCCTGTACCCGCTGCCGATCATGCACAACGCAGGAACGGCCCTCGCATTGCAGCCGACGTTGCTGTCGGGGGCGACGATCGTGCTGGCCACAGACGCCCGTGTCGAGACTGTGCAGGAATTGGTCACGTCGCAACGCCCTACGTCTATGCCGCTCGTTCCGCCCGCACTGGCGATCCGGATCCTCGATGATCCGCACAGCAGAGATATCGATTGGTCCTGCGTGAAGGAGTTCATCGTGGGCGGTCAATACCTACCGGTGGAGGTGGCAGAACGGCTCCGCGACGACCTCGGGATCGCTGTACGCCAGATGTTTGGGATGGCTGAGGGGATGTTCCTTCTCACCCCCTACGGGGCAGAGGAAGAGACGCGGTTTCACACCGTCGGCGCACCGATCTCGCCGGCCGACGAGGTGCGGATCCTGGAAGTTGGCGGCGACGATCCGGTCCCCGAGGGCACTGTCGGTGAGTTCTGCGCGCGCGGCCCTTACACCATCCGCGGATATTATCGAGCCGATCGGCACAACGAATCCGCGTTCACCGACGATGGCTTCTATCGCTCGGGAGACCTGGCCCGCGCGCATCGCCGGGGGGATGAGGTCACCTATTCGATCGAGGGGCGGATCAAGGATGTGATCAACCGGGGCGCCGAGAAGATCCATGCCGAAGAGGTCGAGGAGATCATCGTCCGTCATCCCGAAATCCGAGACGCCGCCGTGGTCGCCATGCCCGATCCGGTCCTCGGCGAGAGAGCTTGCGCGTTTGTCGTCCTGGAAGACGGTGCAGGCCACTTCGATGTGGCGATTCTGGGGGCATTCCTGCAACAAGAGGGGCTCGCCCGGTTCAAGCTTCCAGAACGGGTCGAGGTCGTCGAGGCCTTGCCGTTATCGAATGTCGGGAAGGTATCGAAAAAGGATCTTCGCGAACAGGTCGCTGCGGCTCTGAAGATCGAACACACAGCTTAGGAGTCTGCTATGTCTCATCGCACGATCGATATCGTCGGGGGCGGCCCCGCGGGTTTGTCGGCCGCACGGCTGATCAAACTAAACGATCCGGATGCCGCCGTGACCGTGTACGAACGAGCGTCCTCGAACACCTCCACCTTCGGGTTCGGAGTAGGGCTGACGGGCGCGACAATGAAGAACCTCACCGCCGCAGATCCGCACGTCGCCGAACGTATCCGCGAGGCCTCCTATGCGGGCCATCGTCTCACGCTGCGCGGATCGGAAGGCGATGTCGAACTGCACGGCGCCCGAAATCTCGCGATCGGGCGCGCGACGCTCCTGGAGATTCTCGCGGACGCTGCCAGGGACATCGGCGTGCGGTTGCACATGGGAACCCGCTACGAAATGACGGAATCCTCCGCGGACGTGATCGTCGCAGCGGACGGTGCGAACAGCGACGTGCGCGGCAAGCTAGAAACCGAGATGGGGTTCTCGGTCGAGCACGGCCGATTGCATTTCATGTGGTGCGGCGTCGATTTTGCCACAGATACCGCCTTCTTCACTTCGAAGGCGCGCGGCGACGCGCAATTTGTCGCGCACGCATATCCGTATGCGCCGGACCGAAGCACATTCCTCATCGAGGCGGACGAAGTAACGTGGGAGGCGGCCGGTCTGGCTGCTAACGATGCGACCGTAGAAAAGGGCGGGACCGACGAGAAGAGCATCGTGATGCTCGAGGATGTGTTTGCTGAGGACCTGCGAGGCCGCCGCCTGCTGACGAATCGCACGCGATGGGCACGGTTCCCGACAGTTTCGCTCGAACGGTGGCATGTCGGCAACGTGGTCCTGATCGGCGATGCCGCGCATACCGCTCACTACACGATTGGATCCGGCACCAAGCTCGCAATCGAAGACGGCATCGCGCTGGCCGAGGCGCTCGCGGGGAATTGTGACGTCACTGCTGCGTTTGCTGCGTACGAGGAGGCACGCCGGCCCTCTGTCGAGCGCTTCAAGCTTCTCGCCGCGCGCAGCCAGACCTGGTGGGAGACATACCGCAACCGCAGTGACCGCCTCCCCGAAGAGATCGCCTTGTCCTACATGACGCGGGCCGGCAACCTCACAATCGCCGACTATGCCCGCGAGTACCCGGAGAACGCCCACACGGCGCTGGGGCATCTCGGTGAAGCGCCGGTATCGGAGCCGGAGCGGCTTGACGAGTGGGTTCTGTCACGCCCCGTGTCCGGTGCAGTTGTACAAGCTGAGACACGGGAGGTCCACAAACCCCCAGTCGGACCCGGCGTCCGCACCGTCACGTGGGCGGACCGAAACCCCACATCCGTTGCGGCGGATCGCCTCGTCGAGGAGATGGCAGCGGATGCGGGTCGCTGTGCCACCGTGATTACCGGCCCGAACGACCCGGCCGACGTCGGCGCCAGGCTGGATTTGGCGGAACGCCTGCGCGTGGACCCGTCTCAACCCGTGATCGTGGAAGTTCCGGTGGCATTGCGGCCGATGGCGGCGGCGGCCGTGGCGGCGCACCGATGCGATGTAGTCGTGACAACCGCATGAACTGCGACGTATGGGCGCACGACGATATCGACGCCAGCGTCGATATCGTTGCAAGCATGTCATCGACCACACCCTCTGCCACACCACGATCGTCGAAGCGACGCGAACTGATCCTCGCCGAGCTTCTCGACAAGGCCACGGAACTGTTCGCGGAGAAGGGCTACGAAGCCACGAGCCTGCAGGACATCGCTGTTGCCGTGGGCGTGTCACGGCCCGCGCTCTATCACTACCTGCGCAGCAAAGAGGACCTGCTGGTCATGTTGGCCAAGCAGATGTCCCACAAACTCGCAGAGCTCCTCGAACAGCTCCGGCGCCGCCCGGACGTGACGCCTCTCGAAAAGGTCCGCCAGCTCACCGAGCTACTGGCACGCGAACGCGCGCAGCGTCCAGAGCAGTTCCGCATTCTCGATCGCACCGAGAACACGCTCCCGGAACCGGCTGCGACCGAGCATCTCGAGGCGAAGCGGCGGATCGTGCGCGAGCTGGTCACGATCATCGAAGAGGGGATCGCTGCAGGGCAGATGCACCCGGTCGATGCCCGCACCGCGGCGTTCAGTCTGCTGGGAATGTGCAATTGGATGGCGTGGTGGATCCGTCCCCAAGACGCCGAGAACGTCGACTCGATCGTCAATACGATGGTCGGATTCGCCGATGCGATGCTCGCCGCCCCCAATGAGAACGCGGGGGAGACGTCCCCTCATGAACTGCTCGATGAGATCCGTGACCGGATCGACCGCATCCACGCGCAACTGTAAACCGTTCGTCTCCGCCCGCCCGGCGCTGATACCCGCGCCGGGCAGAGTTCTACCCAGAGAGTCGACGTAGGTGTTTGGTTATCAACGGTGATGTAGAATAATGGAAGCAACGCACACGAAGGAGCACCGCACATATGTCGAGTCCCCAGCGCATCGGACTGGTCGTACCTAGTTCGAACGTCACTGTCGAGACGGAGCTGCCTCAGCTCCTCTCGCGCCACACCGGCGCGGATTTCACCTTCCATTCGAGCCGCATGCGCATGCACACGGTCTCGCCCGAGGGCTTGGCGGCAATGAACGCCCAGCGCGAGCGGTGCGTCCTCGAGCTCGGCGACGCGGGTGTCGATGTCGTCTTGTACGCCTGCCTCGTGGCGATCATGGCGAGTGGTTCCGGCGAGCACCGCAACGTCGAGTTCTCGATCGGGGAGCAACTCGCTCAGGGCGGGTCCGAGGCCAAGGTCCTCTCGAGTGCCGGCGCACTCGTCACGGGGCTCGAGTCGCTCGGCGCGCAACGGATCGCACTGGTCACGCCTTATATGCGCCCGCTCGCGGAACAGGTCGTCGCGTATCTGGAGAACGAAGGGTTCGAAGTCGCCGATTGGCGAGCCCTCGAGGTCGCGGACAACGCCGAGGTCGGCCGGATTCCGGGTGAGCGCGTAATGGACGCGGCCCGGAGCCTGGACCTGAACGGTGTCGATGCCTTGGTGATCTCCGCGTGTGTCCAGATGCCTTCGCTGGATCTCGTCCAGGCTGCCGAGAACGAACTGGGCGTGCCTACCCTCTCCGCCGCGACCGCCGGAGCCTACTGCTTACTGCGCGCCGCCGAAGAGCAGGTGAACGTCCCGGATGCCGGGATGTTGCTGCGTACAGATGCCACACAGCCCGCGGTGCCCCGACTCTCCTCGAATTGAACCGACCGACGACTACCAGGAGGTTGTGATGAGCACTTCTCGTGAACACCGCGTCCGCGGCGTGGACCACGCCGCGTTCCCGACATTCGACCCGGCCGCGACCGTACGTTTCTACCGCGACGTTCTGCGGTTCCCAGTCGTGCACTCGATCTGCGCCGCGGGATGGGGCCCGGAAAAGCACCCCGACTTCATCCACTTCTTCTTCGATATCGGCAACGACGACAGGATCGCATTCTTCTATTACTTCGGGCTGGAACCCTTCGATGACCCGAAGAATCCCGGCGACGCGTGGGCTCGTTTCAGCGATAATCGGCCGGTGTTCTTCCGCAACTCACGCCACCTCGCGATCCATGTGGACACCGAGGAGGATCTGACCGAGTATCGCCGCCGACTCGACGCATCCGAGTGGCCCGTAGAGATGCAAGTCGCGCACGAGACGATCGAATCGATCTACACCCACGACCCCAACGGCTACATGCTCGAGATCACCCGGGCGCTGCGCCCGGTTACACCACAGGAAGACCTCGACGCGGCGCTCACCATCGACGCGCTATGCGAAATCGCGTCGGGGCCGGACCCGTCGATGGACAAGCTGCTGACACGCAAGGCCGAGCTCATCGTCGAGCGGGCGCAGGCGTGGCAAGACGATCACGACCGGGAGGCGGTGGCACCGTGACCTCTTTGTATGTGCTGGAAGTCCCCGAGAATGAAGGTGTCGTCGATGTCGCCGCCTCCGATCCGCAGAACAGGATCGACAAGGTCGGACCGTATGTGCGCATCACGTCCGACGACGACATCGTGATCGATCGGCGCGCGACCGGGTGCCGGCATGCGGTCTGGTATAGCTCGATCGCAGGCTTGGGGGACGCGCGAATCGTTCAACATGACAAGGACGCGCTGCGAGTGGTGCGCCGATGAGCGATAACCTGCGCGAAGCTCGGCTCGGTGCCGGTCGATACGTCGAGCCGGCGCAGTCGCCGGCCGATACGACGACGACGGTCCACCGACTTCAAACCCATGACGGCGCGAGCGTATCGGGAGTTCTGCGCACTGTCCCTGGGGCGATCGCCGTAGCTTTTCTGATGCATCCCCGCTCGGACTTCACGCATCACGTCCTCGTGCCCGAGTTTCTGTCCCGCGGCTATGCGGTGTGGACCCAAGGCACACGTACGGCCGGGAACGACCTGACGCTCATCCACGAGCGCGCATTGTTGGATATGGCGGCGGGGCAAGAGTTTCTACGTGGGCGTGGTTTCGACGAGGTCATTTCCGTGGGCCATTCCGGCGGTGGGGCCCTCGCCGCGTTCTACATGCGGCAGGCCGGTCTACCGTCTGCCGAACGCCTAGCGGACACCCCCGGCGGGCGGCCCGTGCCCCTAGGCGATGCCATGATGCCGATGCCCGACAAAGCGGTGTTCATGGCCCCGCACCCCGGGCAGGGGGCGTTACTACTGTCGATGATCGACCCGTCCGTCACCGACGAGGACGATCCCGCCTCCGTCGACCCGGAACTGAACCCGTACGAGAAAGCCAACGGATTCGCGGAACCACTGACGTCGAGCGCCTATGCGGACAATTTCATCGAGCGGTACCGCCGGGCGCAGCTAGCGCGGGTACGGCGGATCGACGACGAGGCGAAACGCCGCGTGGCCGCGAGTGCCGCAGCGCGCAAGCGGTTCAAAGAATCGGGGGACCCGGCCGATCGGCGGTTGTCTTTGTCTTCCGGAGTCATCACGGTGCACCGTACCGATGCCGATCTGCGCGGTGTTGACCTGTCGATCGACGCCAACGACCGGCCGTACGGGTCGGTGTTCGGATCGCGCCCCGACATCACCAACTACGGCGTGATCGGATTCGGAAGACTCACCACTCCCGAAGCATGGCTATCGACCTGGTCCGGAATCAGCAGCCGGGCGGGCTTCCTCGACAACGCGCCCGGGGTGACCGTGCCGACACTGTTCATCGAACTGACCGGTGACCAGTGCCTTTATCCGCCGCAAGCCCAGGAAATGGTCGAGGCGATCACCGGCCCAGTATCACACGTCCGGGTGCCCGGCCGGCACTTCGGTGCCGCCCTATCGGCCGGCGAGCCGACCGGCGCGACCCTGGCCGGAATCGAAATTGGGAGATGGCTCGAATCGGTGTAGGTGCGGCTACCAAGCTGACTGGCACTACGTCGAAAGAGGCGTTAACCTCGTGCTTTCATCGTGACGTGCCGATCAGCGGTGCCGGAATAGACGAAAGGTGACCTGACCTGCGATAATACGGGTGTCGAAGCTCGTAGAAACCGCGAGGAAGAGGTCACCTTTCTGGTGCGCAACACTACCCGTTATTACCCATGCCTGTCCGCAGAGCCAGGCGGCGACGAACTCGTCGCCCACGCCGGAACAGCGCTGCTGGTGCGTACCGCCGAGGCCACCGGGCTGACCACAGCACTCTCGAAGGGGCTCGCCCGGTTCCGCAAGCCCCTGGCCAGCCACGATCCCGGCAAGATCATCTGCGACCTGGCGATTGCGCTGGCCGCCGGCGGGGACTGCCTCGCCGATATCGCCGCCCTCCGCGACACACCCGCCATATTCGGCCGCGTCGCTTCGGACCCGACCGTCTCCCGGATGATCACCACACTCGCCAGTGATGCTGACCGCGCCGAATCCGCAATCAGCGGGGCACTCGCGGCCGCCAGAGTCACCGCGTGGGCAGCCTGCCCCGACAGCCCGGACACCGGGGTCAGCGCCGCCGACCCGCTCGTGGTCGACCTGGACGCGACACTGGTCACCGCCCATTCCGACAAGGAACAGGCGGCCCCGACCTACAAGCGCGGCTACGGGCATCACCTGCTGTGCGCGTTCGTCGACCACGGCGCCACCGGCACCGGCGAACCGGCCGGGATGCTGCTGCGGCCCGGCAACGCCGGATCGAATACCGCCGATGACCACGTCACCGTCATCAAGAACGTGCTCGCGCAGCTACCCGTCGGGGCCGGCTACCGGGGCAAGAAGATCCTCATCCGCATCGATGGCGCCGGCGGCAGTCACACGCTCATCGAGTATCTGACCCGCCAGCGCTTGTCCTACTCGGTCGGCTTCGGACTGACCGCTACCCTTGCCGGGCTGGTCGACCAGGTCCCTGATGCCGGCTGGACCCCCGCCTACGACTCCGAGGCCACCGAACGCGACGGCGCCTGGGTGGCCGAGCTCACGGACATGGCGGATCTATCGTCATGGCCTGCCGGGATGCGGCTGATCGTGCGCAAAGAACGCCCCCACCCTGGCGCCCAGCTACGGTTCACCGACCGTGACGGGCTGCGCCTGACCGCGTTCGTCACCAACACCCGCCGCGGCCAACTCGCCCACCTGGAACTGCGGCACCGGCGCCGGGCACGCTGCGAAGACCGCATCCGCCAGGCCAAGCAGACCGGCCTGGAGAACCTGCCTCTGCACGGTTTCGACGCCAACCGCATCTGGTGCCTGATCGTGCAGACGGCGATGTGCCTGATCGCCTGGACCCAGCAGCTGGCGTTCCCGGACCATCCCGCCCGCCGGTGGGAGGTCAAACGCCTGCGATACCGACTGCTGTCACTCGCCGGCCGTATCTCCCGGCACGCCCGCCGGATACGGCTCCGCATCGGCGGCAACCGCACCTGGACCGCTCTGCTGGACGACGGGCTGACACGGCTGGCGGCCCTCGCCCCGCCGTGAACACCCAATCGTTGTCCGCACGATCAGGAAGGAGCGGCCGTCACCGGGTGCCAGTGGAACCCGGCCCCACCGCAGGCATGCGGGCGATACCGCATATCCTTGGGCACCATCCAGCGCGGAATCCCGTAATCCGAACCCGATCAGGCCAGGTCACCCACCGGGCGAAAGATCGAGGCTAGGTGCGAGGCATACTGGAACACTCGGGGCAGGGCGTGGTGGTGCCGGCGGCGTCTGGTACAGGTACGTCGCGCACGCGGATGGCGTTGATACCGAGCACGGGCAGCACGATCTGGAGCTGTCCGATGAAGTGTCCATGTTGGAGCAGTGCGCTTCGGGTACTGGCACCATGCGGCCAAGCACGGCCTGTGGCGATCCAGCCTCGGGCTGAAAGTGCTCAACCTGCCTGTACTGCATTCGCTGGCGCCGATCACCACGAATTACCGGCATCGCCGGGTGCACTCCGGCGATGCCGGGTGGGTCTACGCCGTACCGCCGGCGGTGTGATCCACCGCCGGCCGATGTGCGCTGCACGCCGCAGGCCGGCGGCGTGCAGGCGCGTCGATGGTGCGCGCGGCGGCCGCCGTTGCGTTCACTCGCGGATGCTCTGCTACTCGGCGGCCTGTATGTGGCGGTAGAGGGTCGCGCGTGACCATCCGACCAGCCGGGCGGCCTCGGCCGCGGTGCGCCCCTTGCGGCGGGCATCACGAGCGACGGCGAGCTTTTCGGCTACCTCCTTGGGGTCGACCGGGGGCCGGCCGAACCGGGTGCCCGAGGCCTTCGCGGCAGCGATGCCGGCGTTGACACGTTCAGTGATGAGTTCGCGCTCGTACTCGGCCAGCGTGGCGAGCATCCCGAGCATGAGCCTGCCATTGGTGGTGGCCGGATCGATCCCATCGGATATCGACCGCACGTCGACGCCTTTGTCGCGCAGCAGGTTCACCGTTGAGAGCACATCGAGCAGAGACCGGCCGAGCCGGTCGATCCGCCAGACCACGACGACATCGCCGGACTCGGCGTAATCGAGGAGCTTCTTCATCGCGGGGCGTTCGGCGCCAGCACGGTGCCCCGAGGTGACATCGGAGAACACATCGCGAGGCTGCACACCGGCGCCGGCAAGCGCGTCGATCTGCAGACGTGCATCCTGGCCAGCTGTGCTGATCCGCGTGTACCCGAGAAGCCTCATGCCGACGATTGTGCCTCAATAACCCCTAGCGGCGTCACATCTGAGGCGGACCACTGCGAGACATGTTTGCAAGACATATTCCGGTCCCTTGCCGCCAAGGTCGCCCGCAGCGGCGGGGCCTCGTTCTGGCATCTCATAAATCTTTAGGTTGATGAGACGTTCTTCCAGTGCGCGCCGTGCCGCACGGGCGTACTCACCGCCCGAGCACGTTCGCCGGCCGTGCTCGTCTCGCTGGGGAGCCAAAGTTGTCGGTGGCGCATGCGAGTCTGTGGTCACACACCGCGGTGATGTTGGGGCGGCAGCATCCTGCACCGTCTATCAGGTCAGGAGTGCAGTGATGTTCCCTCTCGGTTCGTCAGGTTCGTTGGGCGGCGCTGTCCCCGGTACGGGGGCTGCCGTGTTGTCGTTGGGCGGCTCGATGATCGCTGCGATGGTCGGGTTCGGTTTCTGGGTCAACAACCGGATCCCCGGTCTTCCGGGCCCATTCCCGCAGCCGTAGACGACGGCGCAGGACGCAGAGACGGTGATGCCGCCAGCCTCGGGGGGGGGATGAGGCTGGCGGCGAGCCTGCCGGGGGATGGCAGGCAACTACTAGGGCGTGTTGCTAAAGGGGGATCGGCGGCGCGCGGGCGCCCACCGCCGCAAGAAGCACGGCCGGCCGATCGAGTTCGGGCATGAGCAGAAGGAACGCTACAAGGTGCGCAGCGTCGTCGAACGCTGCTTCAACAAGCTCAAGCAGTGGCGCGGCATCGCGATGCGGTCAGGCAAGACCGGCCGGAACTACCACTCCGCGGTCTGCCTCGCCGCAGAAGTTTCGCGGGAATAGCTTGTTAGGACTGTTGCGCCTGTGACCGCGAATACTGCGGCCGCACCGCCGATGAGTGCGAGGCCGCCACGGCTGATGGAGCCTTGTCGGTAGCCTGTCACGATTGTGGCGACGTCTACGGTGTCGGCGATCATGCCGAGTTGTAGTCCTGTGTGTCGCACTTGCCGGGACCTACTTAGGGTCGCCAAAGCGATAACACCATCTCGTATGCCGAACATACGGGTTGCTACCCCGCCGTCTGCGGGGGCGGACCTGGCCCCGATGCTGCGTTGAGCCAGATTTGGAGAAATGACACTGGTGGCACCTACACAGGTGCGGATGACGCCCAGCGAGGTGGTTAGGAAGTTGCGGGTGCGGTGATTCACTATTAGCCCTTTCTGGGAAAAATGTGGCGGCGGGACGCGAAGGGGCCAATGCCCGATCGCCACCATCGTGGCCAGGCGCGTGGACGGCCGGCGATGGTGAGGATCAGCGGCGTGGGATCGAGGAACGAGTCGCGCTCGCGGATTTTCCCATCGGTATCGATGATTAGCCGGTCGATCGTGCGGAATCGCAACGGGCGCCCTGCACTGGTGGCGGTGCACGCGATGTCGATGTAGACGACATCAATGTGTCCTGCCCAGTTGGTGACCTCACCGCGAAGGTCGGGCAGAAACGCC
The DNA here is from genome assembly GCA_964451655.1 of uncultured Mycobacteriaceae bacterium. Classification (GTDB taxonomy): domain Bacteria; phylum Actinomycetota; class Actinomycetes; order Mycobacteriales; family Mycobacteriaceae; genus Tomitella. Next base: position 14,580 of record CAYVJJ010000031.1, read on the forward strand.
AGCAATCGAGCGAGCTCTTCCTGCCACACAGATCGTCCATGGCCGTCGGCGAGAAGAGGTTGATGTAGTCGCACCAGAGGGTGCAGAAGATCGTCCCACGCGTGTGGATGGGGAGACTCCCAACCGCGTGCGAAGGCGTCGACGGCCCTGCGATGCAGCTCAGGCCAGTCCGTACTTCTGGTTTCTGCTATACTCACGGTATGAGTGATACCATAGGTTCCCCCGGGGGTGTCAAGCCTCGCAAATCTGAATATGTGGAACAGACTCGGATAGCCTTACTCGACGCTGCGCAGGCGTTGTTTGTGGAGAATGGTTACGAGGGGACTTCACTGGCGGAAGTGGCGAAGGCGGCGCGTTTCACGAAGGGGGCAGTCTACGGCCACTTCCACGATAAAAAGGCACTCTTTATCGCAGTATTTGAGCGGATCCAGAATCAGGCCATCGGACCAGTACTGACCGTGGACGCCTTTCAAGTTGCAGAAATGGGTGTTCGGGATATTGTGAGCGAATTTCTTAACGTATGTAGCGATCCGCTCTATCGCAGAGTCGTGTTAGAGCTAGGCCCGACAGTGCTCGGGCCAACCTTATGGAGAGAGCTTGACCACCAGTACGCAGGTAAGATCCTCGAATCCTTATTCACGGCCCTACTGCAGGCCGGGATTGTGGAAGGCCAGTCCCCGTACTTACTTAGCCGACTGTGCTGCGCGGCCGCAGGCGAAGCTGCATTGCAAATAGCAGCGAGCCGAAAGCCAGACCAAACGCGCGAGCACGCTATCTGCACTCTATCCAGGATGTTCAACGGACTCATCAGTAGTGCAACTACTAAGGCTTGACGGATGTGGGACCGCCAGTGGGAGTGATGCGAGAGCGACGTCGTCGACGGCGAAGACGCCCAGCGGTGCGGGCAGCGAGAGTGTCCCTCGCTGATTCCGAGCACGACCTGCACTTTGGCGGATCCAGCCCGGGCATGGGAGGAGTGGCGCTCTCCGCCCCCGATCGAGATGATGCGGGAACGCATTCCTGCCGAGTCGCGCGAGGGAGTGAATCGGTGGCTTTACGCGGGCCAGCTACTGGGGTAATGC
>CAYVJJ010000032.1:0-15642 GCA_964451655.1 uncultured Mycobacteriaceae bacterium
TCGGCGGCGCCGACGTGGCCGCGGAGCTGGACGCCAAGCGGGCCATCAAGCAGGGCACCGAGGTGGCCGCCGCCATCTGACTGGTCCCGCGTCGAGCATCGGGCGGGGGTGCTCGACGCGGGACGCCGCCTGGGGCGGCCGGGCAGGTTCCGCGCGGCGACCCGGGCGGTCGCGGTACGCGGTCGCGTTAGGCTGACGGACGTATCCGTCAGCGACGCGAGGAGGATCCCTGCATGCGCGCCACGATCATCCACGGCCCCCACGACGTGCGGGTCGAGGAGGTGCCGGACCCGGTGATCGAGCAGCCCTCCGACGCGATCGTGCGGGTGGAGCGGGCGTGCGTGTGCGGCTCGGATCTGTGGTCGTACCGCGGTGAGCGCCCTACGCCGCAGCCGCGCCCGATCGGCCATGAGTTCATCGGTGTGGTCGAGGAGGTCGGGGCCGGGGTCGAGCATCTGGCACCCGGCCGGTTCGTCATCGCGCCGTTCACCCACAGCGACGGCACCTGCGTGCACTGCCGCCGCGGCCTGACGAGTTCCTGCGAGAACTTGGGAGTGTGGGGATCCGTGGGCGCAGACGGACGGCAGCTCGGCGGGGCGCAGGCCGAGTTCGTCCGCGTGCCCTTCGCCGACGGCACTCTGGTCCCCCTCCCCCAGCACCCCGAGCAAGGCGACTTCCGCGACCTGCTCGCCCTCTCGGACGTCATGCCCACCGGTCACCATGCCGCGCGCTGCGCGCGGGTCGCCGAGGGTGGAACGGCCGTGGTGGTCGGTGACGGCGCCGTAGGCCTGTCCGCGGTGCTGGCGGCACATCGGCTGGGTGCCGCGCGGATCGTAGCGATGTCACGGCGGCCCGACCGGCAGAGCCTGGCGCGGCGGTTCGGTGCGACCGACATCGTCGATGCGCGGGGTGACGAGGGTGTGACGGCCGTGTGCGATCTGCTCGGCGGGCGGCTGGCCGATTCCGTCCTGGAATGCGTGGGGACGGAAGAATCGCTGGGTCAGTCCCTCGGCGTCCTGCGCCCCGGCGGCCACCTCGGGTTCGTCGGGGTCCCCGCCACCGATCCCGCCCTGCACGTCAGCGAGATCTTCCCCCACAATTTCCACCTGGCGGGGGGTATGGCCCCCGCCCGTGCCTACATCGACGAGCTGCTGCCGGACGTGCTGGCCGGGCGGATCTCCCCCGGCCTCGTCTTCGACCGCGCCGTGCCGCTGGACAAGGTCGGCGACGCCTACGAGATGATGACCCTCCGCAAGTCGATCAAGACCATGGTCGCCCCCTGACCCCTGCCGACGCACCGTTCCGCACCGGACCGCCGAACACTGGAGCACCGCATGAGCCTGCCCGCCCCTACTCCCGAGAGCCGCGCCGTCGTCACAGGCGCCTCCTCCGGCATCGGAGAAGCGCTCGCGACCGAGCTCGCCGCACGCGGCCACTCGCTGATCCTCGTCGCCCGCCGCACAGAGGTGATGGACGAGCTCGCCGCGCGGCTCGCCGACCGGTACGGCGTGCAGGTGGAGGTACGCGGGGTGGACCTGTCGGATCGCACCGCGCGCAGGGGCCTCGTCGATGAACTCTCCGAGCGGACCGTCAGCGTGCTGTGCAACAACGCGGGCATCGCCACCTTCGGTCCAGTGGCGGAGCTGGACCCCGAATACGAACGCGCCCAGGTGGAACTCAACGCGGTGGCGGTGCACGATCTCACGCTTGCCGTGCTCCCCGGAATGCTCGCGCGCGGCGTCGGCGGGATCCTCATCACGGGTTCGGCCGCCGGCAACATGCCGATCCCCAACAACGCCACCTACGCGGCCACCAAGGCGTTCGCCAACACCTTCTCAGAGTCGCTGCGCCACGAGCTCCGCGGCACGGGCGTGCACGTGACACTGCTGGCCCCGGGTCCGGTGCGCACCGAGGATCCCGACCCGGCCGAGGCGTCGATCGTCGACAAGGTCGTGCCAGACTTCTTCTGGATCTCCAGCGACTACACCGCCAGGCTCTCGCTGGACGCGCTGGCGGAGAACAGGATGCGCGTCGTGCCGGGTGTGCTGGGCAAGGCGATGTCGACCGCCGGTCAGTACAGCCCCCGCTCCGTGGTGGCGCCGATCGTCGGGGCGTTCTACAAGAAGCTCGGCGGCTGACCGGCCGCCAGGCGCACGCGTCGGTCCCGGCTCAGGCCCAGTCGTCGTCGGTGGTCGCCTCCGCGCGGCCCATCACATAGGTGCTGCCCGAGCCGGAGAAGAAATCGTGCACTTCGTTGGCGCTCGGGTCCAGGCTCGCGACGATCTCCGGTGAGGGACGGCAGTCCTCGTCCGGGAAGCGGTGCCCGAAGCCCAGGTTCGTCAGCGCCCGGTTGGCGTTGAGCCGCATCCACGCCAGCACGTCTTCAGTCCACCCCAGGTGGTCGTACAGGTCGCGCGCGTAGGCGACCTCGTTGTCGTAGAGCTCGTCGAGCATCGCGAACGCGTACTCCTCGAGCTCCCGCCGGCGATCCGGGTCCTGCTCGGCATAGCCGGCCTGGAACTTGGTGCCTATGTACCAGCCGTGCAGCACCTCGTCGCGCAGGATCAGGCGGATGATGTCGGCGGTGTTGGTCAGCTGTCCGCGCGCCGAGTAGCGGAACGGCAGGTAGAAGCCGCTGTAGAACAGGAACGACTCCAGGAACACGCTGATGATCTTCTTCGTGAGCGGATCGTCGCCCCGGTAGTACCGGAGGATGATCGCTGCCTTGTTCTGCAGGTGCGGGTTCCGCTCGGACCAGGCGAAGGCGGCATCGATCTCCCGCGTGCTGGCGAGCGTGGAGAAGATCGACGAGTACGAACGCGCGTGCACGGCCTCCATCCCGGAGATGAAGCAGAGCACGGCCTCCTCGTGCATGGTGCGCGCGTCCGCGATCATCTCGATGCAACCGACGGTGCCCTGTGCGGTGTCGAGCAGGGTCAGCCCCGTGAACACGCGCATCACGGCCGTCTTCTCCACCTCGCTCAGAGCCGACCATGAGGGCAGGTCGTTGGAGAGCGGGATCTTCTCGGGGAGCCAGAAGTTGCTGGTCTGCCGCTGCCACGCATCGAGGTCGATCTGCTCGTCGACGCGGTTCCAGTTGATGGCCCTGGCCTTGTCGATCAGCTTCGTGCCGGACGGCACCGTGTCCGCAGCACCGTCCGGCAACGTGGCGGCGGCGTGGGCTGTGTTCGTGTCGCTCGGCTGGTCAGGCATCCGTGGACCGTTCCTCTCGTGAGAAGCCCCACCGCACCCGTACCGGTGCACCCGTCGACGGTGCGGTGCGCGGGAGAAGGTTTTCAGAATCCCGAATACTAGGATTCGGGCCTACGAAAAACCGTACCCGATCTCGGGATTTCGGCAATCCGGCGGCGATCCTCGCGCCTCCGCCCGGCCTGCCGCCGGATGCACCGCCGGGCGCCGCCGCGGCGGGTTCGCGCACGGCCGGTGCCCCGGCCTGACTAGGGTGTGTTCCGTGCAGGACAAACTGGTGTGGATCGACTGCGAGATGACCGGCCTGGATCTGGGCTCCGACAAGCTCATCGAGATCGCGGCCCTGGTGACCGACGGCGAGCTCAATGTGCTGGGCCAGGGGGTCGACGTGGTCATCCACGCCGACGACGCGGCCCTGGCGGGCATGCCGCCCGTGGTGCAGCAGATGCACGCCAAGTCCGGGCTCACCGAGGAGGTGCGCGCGTCCACGGTCAGTCTCGCCGAGGCGGAGAAGACCGTGCTCGACTACCTGCGCGAACACATCGCCACCGAGGGCACGGCGCCGTTGGCCGGCAACACCATCGGCACCGACCGCGGGTTCATCGCCCGCGATATGCCGGACCTGGACGGCTTCCTGCACTACCGGATGGTCGACGTGAGTTCCATCAAGGAGCTCTGCCGGCGCTGGTATCCGCGCATCTATTTCGGCAAGCCGGAAAAGGGGCTCGCCCACCGGGCACTCGCGGACATCCGGGAGTCCATCGACGAGCTCCGGTTCTACCGCAAGACGGCGTTCGTGCCGGACCCGGGTCCCACCTCCGAGGAGGTCGCCGCGATCGCGGAGTCGATGACCGGCGATGCTTCGGGGAGCAGCGAGGACGCCCAGCAGTCCGCCGGCGCCGCGCAGGACGGTGACGGTCGACAGTCCGATGGCGCCGACACAGCAGCCGATTAGACCCGGGATGCACCGGCAGGCTAGTATCGAGCCTGGCTTCGCGCAGAGGAGCCGCAGTGCCGTTGTGCGCGGCGGGCACCGAGCGTGAGTCCATGGTGGGCGTAGCTCAGCTGGTAGAGCACTGGGTTGTGATCCCAGATGTCGCGGGTTCGAGCCCCGTCGCTCACCCCACCTGACGGAGGCCCGGATCTGCGGCCAGGGTGCATCCCGCCCCGCAGATCCGGGTCTTCCTCTTTCTCCGCTCCGCACTCCCCCGTGGCGCCCGTCGTGCCGGGCTGCGCCGGCGGTCAGGCGATTGCGCCCGGTGAGACGACATCCCGGCCTCCCCTGGACATACCATCGGCGGTGCGACCGCGCTGCACGACGGCACATCCAATCCGGAAGGGGCGCTGATGGCGGACCGGATCATCTACGCGGACGTACAGGCCGCCGCGCGGAGAATCCGCGCAACGGTGCGCCCGGTCGCGGTGGCCGCAGCCGATCCGGCACCGCCGGAAGGCGCACCGGACCTGCACTTCGCGCTGGAACAGCTCCAGTTCACCGGCACCTTCAAGGCGCGCGGTGCTCAGAACTTCCTGCGCGCCCACCTCGACTCGGGTGCGGTGCCGGACGCCGGCGTCACGATCGCGTCGGGCGGGAACGCGGGGATGGCCTGCGCCTGGGCCGCCGGCCGTCACGGCGTGCGGTCGACGGTGTTCGTTCCCGCGTCGGTCCCCCAGGTGAAGATCGACCGGCTGCGCGGCTACGGTGCCGACGTCCGGCTGATCGACGGCCGCTTCGCCGCCGCGTGGGATGCGTGCGATGAGTTCGCGGCCCGTACCGGCGCCCTCAAATCGCACGCGTACGACGATCCGCTCATCGCCGCAGGCGCCGGAACTCTGATGATGGAGATCGTCGAGAACCTGCCGGACCTCGACACCGTGGCGGTCGCGGTGGGGGGCGGCGGCCTGTTCGCCGGCGTCGCGGCAGTGGCGGCGCACCACGGGATCCGGGTGGTGGCCGTGGAGCCGGAACGTGCCCCCACACTGCATGCTGCGTTGAAGGCGCGGCGCCCGGTCGAGGTGGAGGTGGGCGGCGTGGCCGCGGACTCCCTCGGCGGTCGGCAGGTCTCGGAGCCGGCGTACGCTGCAGCGGAGGGCGGTGACGTGCGGTCCGTGCTCGTGCCGGACGACGGGATCGTGCGGGCGCGGCAGGAGCTGTGGGGCGGGCACCGCCTCGCCGTCGAGCACGCGGCCGCGGCGGCGGTCGCCGGAGTCGGGCCGACGGGACCCTACCGGCCTGTCGACGGCGAGCGGGTCTGCGTGATCCTGTGCGGCGCCAACACCGACCCTTCCGACCTGCACTGACACGCGAGCCCCCGCCCGGTGCGCATCCGGACGGGAGCCCGGCAGGGCCCGGGGTCAGCTGCCCATCGCTCCGCCGATGATCTTTCCGAAGTCGAGTTCGTTGATGACGCCGGCGATCGACCCCTGCGGGTCCGTCAGGGAGCCGAACGCGTTGGCGCTCGCCGTGTTGACAGAGCCGAAGCCCGCATCCTCCAGACTCCCGGACACGTGCTCACCGACGTTCTTATCGCGCACGGTCACACAGAGGTTCATGTCCTCCCAATCGTGATCGCCGCCGGCGAGCATGACATCGAATCCTGCGCCTCCCGCGTCGATCTTGGTCCCCGGTTCGAGATCGCCCGGGGCCTTGTACGTCGTCCGCAGCGCGGCCGTCGCGCCGCCGGACGTGGTCCAGCCCGCGCCGCTGACAGAAACCGAATCGCCTTCGCTCACCGCCCGCGCCGTCGCGTCCTCCCATTTCTGGCCGCCGAGGACCCAATTCACGTTGACCTCGGCCTTCTCCAGAATGAAGCCGGCCGGGTGGAAATCCCGTAGCGCGCCGATGAGCGCACCCGCGCCCCACGACTTGATCAGAAAGGAGACGGTGCCGTCAGGGGAGACGGTGCCGTCGCCGACGATCTCCTTCGAGATGTAGTACTTCGTGCCGAAAGAACCGAGGTTGTCGTAGTGCCTCTCCGCCGACGTCGAGCACGTCTCCGCGTCGTACGCGCTCGCGACCCCGCTTCCCACTGCCGCGCTCATCCCGGCCGCGATCAGCGCGGCGCTCACCCCGGCCGCGACCATACGTGCACACGTCCTACGTTCCACAGGGACTCCATCCGTCAGGTGTGAATGCGCCCGGCCGGACGGGCCGGGGCGGCGCGACGCCGCAGGACCCACGTCCTGTGCGGAACATCACACCGGGACGGAACTATACGGACGTCCGGATATGACTGGAACACGTTTCATTATCGGGGCGCTGCCCCGGCGTCAGGCCACGTCGGCGTTGCCGGCCTTCCAGGTCTCCCACGGGATGTTCCAGTCGCCCAGCCCTTCGGTGCCGGGCAGCGTCCCGCCCACCGTGTTCTGGACGACCACGATGTCTCCGCGCTTGAGGTTGTCGTAGAACCATTTGGCGTTGGCCGGGCTCACATTGAGGCACCCGTGGCTGGTGTTCTGGCTGCCCTGCGCCCACACGGACCAGGGCGCCGAATGCACGAAGATGCCGCTGTAGGACATCCGGGTGGCCCACTGCACCGGCGTGCGGTAGCCGTTCGGATCGTCGATCGGCAGGCCGTAGGTGGACGAGTCCATGATGATCTCGTTGTGCTGTTCGCCGACGATATAGGTGCCGTTGGGCGTGGGGAACTTGTTCTTCCCCATCGAGGTGGGCATCGTCCTGACCACATCCCCATTGCGGGTGATGGTGATCTGCTTCGTATTGTCGTCGGCCACGGCGATCACCGCGTCACCGATGTTGAATGCGGCGCTCGTGTCCTCCTGGCCGTAGAGCCCGTTCCCGAGGTCCTTCCCGTAGATGTCGACGGTGACCTGGACCCGGGTGCCCGGTTGCCAGTAGTCCTTGGGGCGCCAGTGCACCTCCTTGTTGGAGACCCAGTAGAACGCCCCCTCCACCCCCGGATCGGTCGTGACGGTGATGGCCTCCTGCGCGGCCATGCGGTCGGGGATCGGCTCGTCGAACTGCACCACCGCCGGCTGCCCCACGCCCACTGTCTGGTCACCGAACGGGAGCATGTAGGCCGCCGTCTTGTTGTCCGGCTTGAGCGTGGTGAACTCCGATGTTTCCGTGGTCGGCCCGGCCTCGCCCTGCGCCTGGGCGGTCACCGTGTAGGTGGTGCCGTACCCCAGATACTCGTCGGTCTGCCAGGAACCGCCGTCCGGGGCCAGCACGCCTTCAACCTGCTCCCCCTCCGGATTGGTCATCGTCACCGCGGTGAGAGTGCCGTCCGCCACGGTCAGCGAGACGGGCTCGATCGGCGAGACGCCGGTGGCGCCGTCCTCGATCGCGAATTCGACGTCCGCCGGCGTCTTCTCCTGCGTTTCCGGCGCCGAACCGGTGATCCCTGTGTCGCCGATGGTGCATGCCGATGCCGCCCCCGCCAACGCCAGCAATCCCACCATTGCCACGGCCTGACGGCGCCCCCACGTGCGTCCCCAGATCGCCTTCACACACGACTCCATTTCACTTTCGGTGGACGCGAATCCGGCCGTCGAAGCATCCGTCGGCCCCGGCACCGGAATGCTGCCTGCGCCCGCACCGCGCCGGTAGACGCAGCACACGTGCATCCTATGATGCCATTCACAGAGTTACCTGCAGAAACGCAGGGTGTACGCGGCGACGTGCGCCACAGGTCCGCCCCGCACTTTTGTCATCGCGGAGTCGCCTGATACTGTTTCCATCGCACCGAGCGAACGGGTGCGGCAGATGGTCGCGCACGTTTCGCCTGGCACGCACGCGCCGTTAGCTCAGTTGGTAGAGCAGCTGACTCTTAATCAGCGGGTCCGGGGTTCGAGCCCCCGACGGCGTACCGACAGAACCCCCGCCGGGATCACCCCGCGGGGGTTCTTCGCTGTCTGCTCCCCCTCTCCCCCGCTCGGAGCGTCAATGCTGCGCACCGGTCAGGTTGAGCACCACGACACCGGCGATGATCAGCCCCACGCCGATCACCGTGCTCGCAGTGACCGATTCCCCCAGGAACAGCGCGGAGACGACGACGATGGCGGTGGTGCCGAGCCCCGCCCACAACGCGTACCCCACACCGACGTTCATGCCGCGCTCGACGGCGGCCGCCAGCAGGAAGAACGCCGCGAAGTAGGCGATCAGGCAGGCGACGGTGGGCCAGAGCCTGCTGAAACCCTCGGTGGATTTGAGCAGGCTCGTTCCCGCCACCTCCGCGATGATCGCGAAGAACAGCAGCAGATACGCCATACCCGCGCGGTCAGCGCACGATCTTGAGGATCACCAACCCCACGACGAGGACGCCCGCGCCGATCGCGCCGTAGCGCACCGCGGGCGAGGACGCGGATTCCTTCGCCCGATCCTTGAGGGAGTCGGCCATACGCTTGGGCCGGGTCGCCAGTTCGTCGAGGGTGGAGGCGAGCTCCTCGCGTGCCCTCTCGATGTCGCGCTCGATTGCGTCGGTTTCCCTGGCCACATGTCCTCCATAGACTGTCGGGCGGTACGCGCATGTGCACGGGTGTACGCACAACACCGTAGAACAGGTGCGGCGCTCGCGTGTGCCGCGCACCGGTAATCTTGGCGGATATGAGCGACGCAACCGCAGCGCCCCGCCGGCTCGCACCCGGTGACGAGGCCCCCGCATTCACTCTCCCCGACGCCGACCGCGACGAGGTGTCGCTGTCGGACTACCGCGGCCGGAAGGTGATCGTGTACTTCTACCCGGCCGCCTCCACCCCCGGCTGCACCAAGCAGGCCTGCGATTTCCGTGACAACCTGGCCGAACTCGGCGAGGCCGGGCTGGATGTGGTGGGCATTTCGCCGGACAAGCCCGCAAAACTCGCGAAGTTCCGCGACAACCAGGAGCTCACCTTCCCGCTGCTGTCGGACCCTGAGAAGTCCGTGCTCACCGCGTGGGGCGCATTCGGGGAGAAGAAGATGTACGGCAAGACCGTGCAGGGCGTGATCCGCTCGACGTTCCTGGTGGACGAGGAAGGCCGGATCGAGGTGGCGCAGTACAACGTCCGCGCCACCGGCCACGTGGCCAAGCTGCGGCGCGACCTGAAGGTGTGAACGCCTGGAACCACGGCCACGCCGCCGGCCGGGCGGCACGGTCGTCGGCGGCCAGGCCCGGCACGGCCGCTGTCAGTCCGTACTCCCGGCCTTGCGGGCGCCCGCGAAGAACGTGCCCGCATAGGTCCCGCCGAAGGCGATGAAACTCAGGGAGAAGCCGAACAGCAGTGCACGCACCACGTCCTCCCCGAGCGCCAGCCAGATGATCTGCGTGATAGCCATGCAGATCGCCGCGGCCAGGCCGGCGGCAGCGGCGGAACGGGCGTGGAGCGCCATGATGTGGTCCATTCGCTTCCCTCCTGTGACTCCCCCGGTCGGTCCGGGGCGCGCCGTGGACCGACCGGGCCGCACACCGGACACCGGCAGTGTCATGGACAGTGACATGGATAACGTCCACAGCGTCTCCCACGATCTCACGTTCACGAAGCAGAAGCGGAATCCCCGCCAGAGGAGGAACCTGATGCACGCTCCACGCAGACTCGCACTCGCCGGCGCCGCAGCACTCACGCTGGGCGTCGTCGCCGCACCGGCCGCGGGAGCGTTCCCGGCCACCGACTCACTGGGTCCGCCCCCGGCCGACTGCTCCGTCGATGTCGAGCAGGTCGCCCAGGACACCCCGCCGCCCGAAGGCGTGCCGACGTTCGAAGGGTGGGTGGTCACCGACCAGGTGGACCCGTGCGGCAATCTCGGTTACGTCGTCCTCGATACGAAGGGCGGCACCGGCTCGTCGCCGAGCGCGGTGCTGTTGTACCACCGCGGTGCCCAGGTGGCGACGCAGCCGGAATCGGGACTCCCCGCGGAAGTCACCGGGTACAGCGATTTCCACGTCGTCGTCGAGCAGTGGACCGCACCGCCGGTCGGCACGCCCAATGCCGAATCACCCTCGCATTCCACCGTGTTCGTGTGGAATCCGTTCGCCGGCGACGTCGCACCGATCCCACTGCCCTGATCGGCACCGGCGCCCCGCCGCGTGCGGGGCCCGGGCGGATCGCCTCCGCAGCGATGGCGGCGTCATGCTGCGGCCGCGTGCAGTTCCCGTGCGCGGATCCTCCCGTCGACCAGCCTGACGGTCTCGTCGACGCCGGAGGCGAGCCCGGGGCCCAGCGTCTCCAGGTCGTGGCTGACGATGATCGCCGCCAGGCCCCGTTCCCGCACGAGGCGCGCGATGAGGGACACCACTGCGCGTCCCCGCTCGGTGTCGAGGGCCGAGGTGGGTTCGTCCACAAGCAGCAGCGACGGCCGCCCCATCAACGCCCGTGCGATGTTCACGCGCTGACGCATTCCTCCGGACAACTCGTGCGGGCGCCGGCCGGCCGCATCGGCCAGGCCGACCTCCTCGAGCAGACCCATCGCCTCGTCGCGGTGCGACCTGCGCCGCAGCCCCCGGATGTCGACCGCAAGCAGCAGCTGGTCGAGCGCCGTCAGTGCGGGGATCAGATTGTCCTGCTGGAACACGAACCCCACCTCCTCGCGACGGATCCGCGCCCGCTCCCGCGGATCCACGCCCGTCACCGGGCTGCCCCCGATCAGCACGTGCCCGTGGTCCGGCGTGATGAGGGTCCCCGCCACCGCCAGAAGGCTCGACTTCCCGGATCCCGACGGCCCGGTGACCGCGGTCAGGCGGCCCGCAGGCAGTTCCAGGTTCACCGCGTCCAGCGCGGTCAGACGGCCCTTCCCGTCGGGGAACGTCAGGGTCACGTCGGTCATCGACAAGCTCATCTTCTCTCCCGGGTTCATGATCGCTCCTTGCACGTCGGCGGAATACTCAGCGGGACATCGCGACCAGAGGGTCGACCTTCGTGACGGCGCGCACCGCCAGGAAGGCGCCTGCCAGACCCAGCACGGTCATCGCGACCACCGGGATCGCGATCCCGGAGGCGCTCAGCACGATGGGGACGGTTCCGGATGCCGCCTCGGCCAGCAGCACGCCGGCCGCCACACCCACGGCCTGCCCGGCCATGAGGACGGCCACGGCCTGGCCCAGCCCGTCGCGGAGCAGGTATCCGCGGTCCGCCCCCATCGCCCGCACGACAGCGAGATCGTGGCGGCGCTGCTGGGTCCAGACGGTGAAGAAGGCACCCACCACCAGCGCCGAGATGGCCAACAGCATCACCTGCATCGCCAGCAGCGATCCGTGTTCCGAGCCGTACCCGGGCACCGCGTCGGTGATGTCGGACATGGGGAGGGTCTCGGTCCCGTCGGGCGTCCCGGACGCCGCCCCGGAGAGCACTACGGCACTGAGCCCCTGGTCGGGGGAGACCGACCGCCACGTATCGACGGTGGTGTATCCGACGGGGGTGTGCGCGAACGACCCGGCGTCACCGATGCCCGTCACCCGCAGCGTCTCCGGGCCCACCGTCACGGAGTCGCCCACGTGCAGCCCCGACTCGTCGGCCTGCTCGTGGGAGAGCAGCACACCGCCCGGCCCCGGCAGGGAGCCCACGTCCGCGTGCGGCATCAGGGACGGGTCCGCACCGAACAGGCTCAACGCAGAGGTGGTGCCCGCGTGCCCCAGTCGCGTGGTGGACACCCCCAGGAGGGCGGCGTGGCCGTCGCTCGCGGCGCGGATGCCTCTCACGGCCTCATCGTCGAGGGAACTCTGCGCCAGCGACGGCGCCTGCCCCTCTGCAGGCTCCTGCATCACCACCGACTCCCCCGGAAGCCGGGTCACCGCCGAGATCGACTGCCCCTGCAACCCGTCGGTCAGTGCGGACAACGCCACCACCAGGAAGGCCATCATGGCGATCACCGCGGTGATCAGCATGAAACGTCCGCGGGCGAAGTTGATGTCGCGTATTCCGATGAACATCCTGTGCACTACCTCCGGTCCGATCCGGGCTCCTCCACCCGTTGATGACCAGCCTTCCCGCGCGCAGATCGACGCACATCGGCGAAGCGGACGGTTCCTCCGGATCGTCCGGCCGATACCCGCATCCATCGAAAGTTGCACCCGCCCCCGGAATCGGCCGCGGGCGGTGGCCAGTCCGTGTGCGTCAGCGATACTGGAGACGTGACCACGCCGTCCGCTCCGTCCGACCGGCCGCGCCAGGCCGGCGCCGACCGGTATGTCCTGATCGCCGGCCACGTCCTGTTCACCGTGCTGCTGGTGATCGGAACCGTCCGCGCCGTCGCCGGCAGCGCACTCACCGCCACCGGGCCGATCCCGCCGCTCGTCCTCGCCGCGATCACCGCCGGCTGGTACATCGCCGGCGCTGTGTGGGTCGTCGGCGCAGTCGAGCGCCGCCGCGCACGCGTATGGCTGGCCGGACTGGTCCTCCTGTGGCTCGCCCTCGTCGGGATGTCCGCCGAGTTCGTCTGGCTCGCTTTCCTTCTCGCGATGCTTGTGTGGCACCTGCTGCCGATGCGCCCCGCCGTGGCGATCGACTGCGGCGTCGCGGTGGCCGCGGTGACGGCCTTCGCCTGGCACCAGGGCGAGGTCCTGGCGGGGGCGGTGCTCGGCCCCGCGGTGGGCATCGCCAGCGCAGCCGTGATGACCGAGATCTACCACCGGCTGCGCGCGCAGTCGGAGGAGCGCCGCATGCTGCTCGACGAACTCGTCCGCACGCAGGAGGCGCTGGCCGCACGCGAGCGCGCCGCCGGCCGCCTGTCCGAGCGCGAGCGTCTGGCCCGCGACATCCACGACACCGTCGGTCAGAGCCTGTCCAGCGTCATCCTGCTGCTGCGGGCCGCCCTGGGCGGCACCGCACGCTCGGAGGCGGAGCAGGCCCACCGGACGCAGTTGCAGACCGCGCTCGACAGCACCCTGGCCGCACTCGGCGAGACACGGCGCCTGGTGCGGGGGCTCGCCCCGGAGTCGATCGAGAAGCACGGGCTGCGGGCCGCGTTGACCGACCTGGCCGCGGACAACCGGTCGCTGGGCGTCCGGACGACGTTCACCGAGCACGGCCCGGCCCGGCCCCTCACGACGGCCGCCGAGGTAGCGCTGCTGCGCGCCGCCCAGGAGGCCGTCGCCAACGCGCGCTCGCACGCCGCAGCCGACTCGGTCGCGATCACGTTGACCTACCAGGACGACGAAGCCAGCGTGGACGTGGTCGACGACGGCCGGGGTTTCGATGCGGATGCGGCGCCGCCTACGCGCGCCGACGGCAGCGGCTACGGGCTGGCGGCCATGCGCAACCGGATCGCCGAGGCCGGCGGCACCGTGGTCGTCGAATCCGCGCCCGGCCGCGGCACGGCGCTGCGGGCGACCGTGCCGACGGACCCGGCCGCCGTCGGCCCGCGAGGTGACGCGGGGTCCGCCTCCGCGGAGTCCGCCGCCGCGACGGAGGTGATGCGCCGATGACCGAGCCGATCCGACTGCTCCTGGTGGACGACCATCCGGTGGTGCGGGCGGGCCTGCGCGCGGTGCTCACCGCCGCCGACGGCGTCGACGTGGCCGGCGAGGCCGCCACGGCGACCGAGGCGGTACGGCAGGCCCGCGCCCTGGACGGCATCGACGTGGTGCTGATGGACCTGCGGCTCGGCGACGGCGCGGACGGCGTGGAGGCCACCCGCGAGATCCTCGCGCTGCCCGCCCCGCCGCGGGTGCTGATACTCACCACCTACGAAACGGACAACGACATTCTGCGGGCCGTGCAGGCTGGTGCCACCGGATACCTGCTCAAGGACGCGGACCCGGAGTCGCTGGTCCGCGCCATCAGGTCCGCCGCCGACGGCGAGACCGTGCTCGCGCCGCCGGTCGCCTCGCGTCTGCTGGGCCGCATGCAGTCGCCCGACGAGGCTCTCACCCCGCGTGAGCTGGAAATCCTGGCGCGCGTGGCGCAGGGCGAGTCCAACCGGCGGATCGCCCGCTCCTCGTCGATCTCCGAGGCCACGGTCAAATCCCACCTGGTGCACATCTACACCAAACTCGGTGTGGACAGCAGGACGCAGGCGGTGCAGGCGGCCCGCGACCGCGGACTGCTGTGACGGGGCCCGCTTGCGCGTCTGTACGCGTGGAGCGTGACGGTGACACGCCGCCGCAGCCGTCCTCGGTGGACACGGCGCGCCCGGTCGGCCGATAATCTGAGGCATCGTGGACACACCTCCGGAGGTAGCCGGCGCGCGGCGCCCCAGGACCGCAGCCGACGCATCGGCGCCCAGCGCCGCGGAGACCGAGGAACTCGTCCCCCGGCGCCGTCCCATCCAGGAACGCAGCAAACGCCGCTTCGAAACCCTCCTGTCGGCATCCCGGAACCTCCTGGTGGAGGTGGGGTTCGAGTCCTTCACCTGCGAGGCCGCCGCCTCGCTCGCGGGAGTGCCCATCGGCACCCTGTACCAGTTCTTCGCGAACAAGTACGTGATCGTGTGCGAGCTCGACCGGCAGGACCTGGTGGCGGTGCAGGCGGAGTTGACCAGCTTCGGCGAGGAGGTGCCGTCGCTGGACTGGCCCAATCTGCTCGAAAAGTTCATCGACCACCTGGCCGACCTGTGGCTCACCGACCCGTCGCGCCGCGCAGTGTGGTTGGCCGTGCAGGCCACCCCCGCCACCCGGGCCACCGCCGCCATCCACGAGCGGGCCCTGGCCAAGCAGGTCACCGAGGTGCTCGCCCCGCTCACGCCCCGCGCCGATGAGGACCGGCGCGCGCTGATCGCCGAGGTCCTGGTGCACGCCGTCTACTCGATGCTCAACTTCTCGGTCCAGGAGGGCCAGAACCACGACGACGCGGTGCGCGAGCTCAAGCGCATGATGACGGCGTACCTCATTTCGACGGAGCGGGACGGCACCGCGGCCGAGGGGTCCGGCACTGCGGCAGCGGAGGACAGAGGCGCCGCGGCGGAGGACGGCGGCGCGTGAGCGGCGACGCCCCCGGGCCCGGGTCCGCCTCCCCGCGCTGATAGCCGGCTACGACGCGCTGATGTTGAGGAGCCAGCGGATGCCGAAACGGTCACGGCACATCCCGAAGCTGTCGCCCCACGGCGCGGCGGCGAGCGGCTCGAGCACTTCACCGCCGTCGATCAGCCGGTTCCAGTGCACCTCCATCGCCCCATAGTCGTCGCCGGTGAGCGCGATGCACACGGTGTCGCCGCCGTCGAAGGGCATCGCGTCGGAGGCCATGAGTTCCAGGCCGTCCGCGCCGCCGAGGTGGCTGTGCATGATCTTGTCGCCGTCGACGCCGTCGGGGACGAAGCCCGATTGCGCGAAGGTCTGCATCTCCAGGTCCCCGCCGAAGACGTCGTGGTACATCGTCATCGCCTCGCGGGCGGATCCTCCGAAGTTGATGTACGGGGTGATGCTCGCCGCCATGGTGTCGTCTCCTCTCGTCCGGAACGTCACGAACGCTAACAGCACGCCTTCCGAGCTGGCGGTTTTCCGGTGAATTCGCCGCCGAAACCACCGAAAAACCGCCGACTCGGCGGGGCCGGTCACCCCGCGCGCT
>CAYVJJ010000033.1:0-15616 GCA_964451655.1 uncultured Mycobacteriaceae bacterium
TAGAGACCAGTTGGGAGTGTGCAGGTGTCGGAGTTCATCTACACCATGAAGAAGGTGCGCAAGGCGCACGGTGACAAGGTCATCCTCGACGACGTGACGATGAGCTTCTACCCGGGCGCCAAGATCGGTGTGGTGGGCCCCAACGGCGCCGGCAAGTCCAGCATCCTCAAGATCATGGCAGGGCTCGATCAGCCGAGCAACGGTGAGGCGTTCCTGGATCCGGGCGCCACCGTGGGGATCCTGCTGCAGGAACCGCCCCTGAACGAAGAGAAGACGGTCAAGGAGAACGTCGAGGAGGGCCTCGGCGAAGTCAAGGTGAAGCTGGACCGCTTCAATGAGATCGCCGAGCTCATGGCCACCGACTACTCGGACGAGCTGATGGAGGAGATGGGCAAGCTCCAGGAGGAGCTCGACCATGCCGATGCGTGGGATCTGGATTCGCAGCTGGAGCAGGCCATGGACGCGCTGCGCTGCCCGCCCGGCGACGAACCCGTCACGCACCTGTCCGGCGGTGAGCGCCGCCGCGTGGCGCTGTGCAAGCTGCTGCTGAGCAAGCCGGATCTGCTCCTGCTCGACGAGCCCACCAACCACCTGGACGCGGAGTCGGTGCTATGGCTCGAGCAGCACCTGGCGACCTATCCGGGCGCCGTCCTGGCCGTCACACACGACCGGTACTTCCTCGATCATGTCGCCCAGTGGATCTGCGAGGTCGACCGCGGCCAGCTGCACCCTTACGAGGGCAACTACTCCACATACCTGGAGAAGAAGGCCGAGCGCCTGGAAGTCCAGGGCAAGAAGGACCAGAAGCTCCAGCGTCGGCTCAAGGAGGAGCTGGCCTGGGTGCGCTCCGGAGCCAAGGCCCGCCAGGCCAAGAACAAGGCGCGTCTGCAGCGCTACGAGCAGATGGCGGACGAGGCCGACAAGCTGCGCAAGCTGGACTTCGAGGAGATCCAGATCCCGACGCCGCCGCGCCTGGGCGACGTGGTGGTCGAGGTCGACAACCTCACCAAGGGCTTCGGCGACAGGGTTCTGATCAAGGACCTGTCGTTCACCCTTCCCCGCAACGGCATCGTCGGCGTCATCGGCCCCAACGGTGTCGGCAAGACCACGCTGTTCAAGACCATCGTGGGGCTCGAGGAGCCGGACGACGGCACGGTCAAGGTGGGCGAGACCGTCAAGCTCAGCTACGTGGATCAGGGGCGCGAGAACATCGACCCCGACAAGACGGTGTGGCAGATCGTCTCCGACGGGCTCGACTTCATCGAGGTCGGACAGAACGAGATGCCCTCGCGCGCGTACGTCAGCGCTTTCGGGTTCAAGGGGCCGGATCAGCAGAAGCCGGCGGGCGTGCTCTCCGGCGGTGAGCGCAACCGGCTGAACCTGGCGCTCACGCTCAAAGAGGGCGGCAACCTGATCCTGCTCGACGAGCCGACCAACGACCTGGACGTCGAGACCCTCGGCTCGCTCGAGAACGCGCTGGAGAACTTCCCGGGCTGCGCCGTGGTGATCTCGCACGACCGCTGGTTCCTGGACCGCACCTGCACCCACATCCTCGCGTGGGAGGGCAACGTGGCCGAGGGACAGTGGTACTGGTTCGAGGGCAACTTCGAAGGTTACGAGGCCAACAAGACCGAGCGGCTCGGCGTGGACGCCTCGCGTCCCCACCGTGTCACCCACCGCAAACTGACCAGGGACTGAGCACGCCATGACCGAACCGTTCCGGGTGCGGCTGCAGCTGCGCTGGGGGGACAGCGACCAGCTGGGGCACATCAACAACGTGATGTACCTCGAGTACGCCCAGGAGGCGCGGCTGCGTTTCCTGCACAGCCTGGGCGAGCATGGCCGTGCGATGGGCCCCATCGTGGTGCGCCGGGCCGACATGTCGTTCGACCGGTCGCTGCAATACACCACCGAGGGAATAGACGTGGAGGTCTGGGTGGTGAAGGTGGGATCGAGTTCATTCACCTTGCGCCACCGGATCTCCGACCCCGAAGGGGCCGTCTACTCGACCGTGGACACCGTCGTGGTCGCGGTGGATCTGGACAACGGAACGTCGCGGCCGCTTCCCGACGGCGTGCGGACCTCGCTGACGGAACTGATCCGCGACGCCTGACCCGGTCCGGCCTCGCCCCGTCCCGGACGTCACTGCGCAACGGCACCGACGGCCCCGTCACCACGGTGACGGGGCCGTCGAACGTCAGGCGAACCACGCGCCTGCGGTCTACGGTCGACGTAACCCCGCCGGGGCGTCGACCCGTGCGGGGCGCCCGCGGGGCCCGGCACGCGCCCCGCGTGACACCGTGCCGAGGCGCCGGAGGTGGTACGCATGGCGTTCGAGAGTCGTCAGGAGGATGCGGCGGGAGGCGGACACGGGCCGGACGGAACGGCGGACCGGGCCGTTGCGGTACTGACCGCCCGGTACCGTCGGGCGCACACCGGTCTGGGCGCATACGGCCGCCTCGACTCTGCGCTTGCACGGCGTCACGTGGAGGAGGGGCGCACACGCATGCCGGGGGAGGCGCTGGTGAGTCTGCGTCCGCATCCGGACGCGGAATCGGACCCCGGCGCCGGGGCCGTCCTGCAGGTGGTGACCGACGACGCGCCCTTCCTGGTCGAATCGCTCACCGCGCTGCTCGGCAGTGCCGGTATCGCCGTCGACCACATCGTGCATCCGATCCTCCGGGTACGCCGCGAGTCCGGCGGGGCCCTCGTCTCCATCGAGGGGGACGCGGATGCGGAGGCGCAGCGCAGTGCCGTCTCCGGCCCCCGCACGGCGCAGCAGGAATTGACCGAATCGTGGATACACCTGGAGCTGACCGGACTACCCGAGAAGATGCGCGGCGATGTGGAGGACCGGGTGCGGGCCCTGCTGGCCGACATCGGGTGGGTCGTCGAGGACACCGTCGCCATGCACGACGTCATGCGCGGCGTCGCCGGCGACATCGACGAGGGCCGCGGCGTGGGGTCCACACCGGAAGCGGAGGCGCGCGAATGCGCCGAGCTGCTGCGGTGGATGTCCGACGGCCATCTGGCGCTCCTCGGCTACCGCCGTTACTCGGTGGACGGCGGAGCGGCCGCGGGCCGTGGCGGGCCGACGCAGCAGACGGCGGTGTCCGGCAGCGGACTGGGGGTGTTCCATTCGGGGGAGTTCGCGGCCCTGCGCCTTCCCGTGGACCCGGACTCCGGGTCGGAATCGGACAGCGGGCAGGCGTCACGTCTGCTCACCCTGACACAGGGGCAGTCGTCGACCGTCGCGCTCCACGTGCTGCACCCGTTCTACGTCGGGATCCGGGTGTTCGGCGAGGAGGGTCGACTGCAGGGTGAGCACCGGTTCCTCGGGGTGTTCACCATGTCGGCGATGCACCAGAGCGTCTTCGAGATCCCCGTACTCGGGCGCCGAGCGCGGGGCGTCCTCGACAAGTCCGGTTACGCCGTCGACAGCTTCAACGGCCAGTCGATCGTGGAGATCATCGAGTCCTACCCGCGCACCGAGATGTTCGCGACCAGCACCGCCCAGCTCCTGCACGTGGTGGATGAGGTGCTGGGTCTGGGTGTGCGCCGCGGGGTGCGGCTGTTCCTGCGGGGAGACCGCAACGGCCGCTTCGTGTCGGCGCTGGTGTACCTCCCGCGTGACCGCTACACCACTACGACGCGGCTGGCGATGCGACAGGTGCTGCTCGATGAACTCGACGGGACCGATGCCGACTACAGTGCACGAATTACTGAATCCGCCTTGGCGATGGTGCATTACACGATCCAGACCCCGGCCGCGTGGGATGCGGGCGGCCCGGACCTGAGCGCACGGCGCGTCGAGGGGATACAGGAGCGGCTGGCCGAACTCACCCGCAGTTGGGACGACGCGCTGCTGGAGGCCGCGGGAGCCGCGACGGCGGGCAGGGCTCTGGCCCGCCGATTCGCCCGCGCATTCCCCGAATCGTACAAAGAGGACTTCACGGCGGCGGACGCGGTGGAGGACATCGCAGTGCTCCGAGCTCTGGAGCCGGGTGCGATCCACGCCGCATGGCGCCGCGACCCCCGCCGCAGGGCCGGTCAGTGGCGCTTGATGATCTACCTTGCACGCGAGGGCATCTCACTGAGCCGGATCGTGCCCGTGTTGCAGAGCCTGGGCGTCGAGGTGATCTTCGAGCGGCCGTATCCGCTGGTGCGCCCGGACGGCGTCCGGTGCTGGATCTATTCGTTCGGCATCACCCTGGTCGAGGACCTCCGGCACCGCACCGACATCACACCGGAAGGCGAGGTCGGCCGCCGGTTCCTCGAGGCCTTCGAAGCGGTGTGGAGCCGCCGGGCGGAGACCGACCGCTTCGATGAGTTGGTGATGCGCGCCGGCATCGGCTGGCGCGAAGCGGCGGTGCTGCGCGCATACGGGCAGTACCTGCGGCAGGCCCGCTTCGCATACAGCCTGTCGCACATCCAGGACGTCCTGTGCGACAACCCGGAGGTCGTCCACTCGCTGATCGAGCTGTTCCGGGTGCGCTTCACGCCGGGGCCGGACGACGGCGGTGCACAGGACGCCGACTCGGCACGCAGGGAGCGGACGGAGCGGATCGCGGAGGCCATCGCCACGGAGCTGGACCGGATCCCCAGCATCGACACGGACCGCGTGCTGCGCGCCTTCCTGCACCTGATCGGCGCCACCGTGCGCACCAACTTCCACATGCGGGGCGCCGACGGCGAACCGCGGGCGGAACTGGCGCTCAAGCTCGATGCGCAGTCGGTTCCCGAACTACCGTTGCCGCGCCCGATGTACGAGGTGTTCGTCTCCTCCCCGCGCATGGCGGGCGTGCATCTGCGGTACGGCGCGGTCGCTCGCGGCGGCCTGCGCTGGTCGGATCGCCGCGAGGACTTCCGCACCGAGGTGCTCGGTCTGGTCAAGGCGCAGGCGGTGAAGAACGCGGTGATCGTGCCGCTGGGAGCGAAGGGCGGGTTCGTCGTCAAACGGCCTCCCGCCCCCACCGGCGACCCGGCGGCGGACCGGGAGGCGCAGCGCGCGGAAGGCGTCGCCTGCTACACGGCGTTCATCAGCGGCATGCTGGACGTCACCGACAACCTGGACACCACGACCGGCCGGGCGATCCCTCCGGACCGAGTGGTGCGCCACGACGGGGACGACACCTACCTGGTGGTGGCCGCCGACAAGGGCACGGCGTCCTTCTCCGACATCGCCAACGGGGTGGCCGCCGACTACGGCTACTGGCTTGGCGACGCGTTCGCCTCCGGCGGCTCCAGCGGGTACGACCACAAGGCGATGGGCATCACCGCCCGCGGCGCGTGGGAGAGCGTGCGCCGGCAC
Source organism: uncultured Mycobacteriaceae bacterium (assembly GCA_964451655.1). Taxonomy (GTDB): domain Bacteria; phylum Actinomycetota; class Actinomycetes; order Mycobacteriales; family Mycobacteriaceae; genus Tomitella. The sequence goes on from CAYVJJ010000033.1 coordinate 5,312, forward strand.
TTCCGGGAGCTGGGGGTGGATCCGCAGACGCAGGAGTTCACGGCCGTCGGCATCGGCGACATGAGCGGCGACGTGTTCGGCAACGGCATGCTGTGCAGCGAGCGCATCCGCCTGGTCGCGGCCTTCGACCACCGGCACATCTTCGTCGACCCGGCTCCGTCCGCTTCCGTCGGATACGCCGAGCGTTCACGGCTCTACGCGCTGCCCCGATCCTCCTGGGCCGACTATGACAGGTCCCTGATCAGTGCGGGCGGGGGCGTGTGGCCGCGCAGCAGCAAGTCCGTTCCGGTGAGTCCGCAGCTGCGGGCGGTGCTCGGCCTTCCGGACGACGTGGAGGAGCTTCCGGCGCCGGATCTTGTGCGCGCCATACTGACCGCGCCCGTGGACCTGCTGTGGAACGGGGGCATCGGAACGTACGTGAAGGCCTCGTCGGAAACCGACGCGGACGTGGGCGACAAGGCGAATGACGCCGTCCGCGTGAACGGGTGCGATGTGCGTGCGCGGGTGGTGGGCGAGGGAGGCAACCTCGGCGTCACCCAGCACGGACGCATCGAATACGCCCGCAGGGGCGGGCCGGACGGCTCCGGCGGGGCGGTCAACACCGACGCCATCGACAATTCGGCGGGGGTGGACAGCTCCGACCACGAGGTGAACATCAAGATCCTTCTGCAGCACGCGATCGCGTCCGGGCGGTTGCAGGACGGCGACCGGGACGCGCTCCTCGCGTCGATGACCGACGATGTGGCGTCGATGGTCCTGGCGGACAACATCAGCCAGAATCGCGTGCTGGGGGTCGACCGGCGCCAGGCGGCGCAGATGCTCCGGGTCTACGAGCGGATGGTCACCTGGCTGGAGACGCACGCCGGAATGGACCGCGTCATCGAGGGTCTGCCCGGGCCGGACGGCTTCGATCTGCGCGAGGAGGGCGGCGAGGGGCTGACGTCGCCGGAGATGTCGGTGCTGCTGGCCTACGTCAAGCTGGCGATGAAGAGGGAGATGCTGGCCGGCTCACTGCCCGACTCCGATGTGCTGTCCGGCCGCCTGCCCGGGTACTTCCCGCCGGCACTGCGTGACCGGTTCGCGGAGGGGATCGCGGCGCACCCGCTACGCCGCGAGATCACCGCGACGGTCGTGACGAACGATGTGGTCGACCGCGCCGGCATCACCTTCATGTTCCGGTTGGGCGAGCTCGCCGGTGCGGGTGTCGGTGATGCGGTCCGGGCGTTCCTGGTGGTGGAGAACGTTTTCGGCCTACAGAGTCTGTGGGAGCGTATCGACGCCGCCCCCGTGAGCGCATACACGGCCGACACGATGACACTGGTGACCCGGCGCCTGGTGGACCGGGCGGCGCGCTGGCTGCTGGCGACCCGTCCGCAACCGCTGGCGGTGGCGGCCGAGATCCGCCGGTTCGGCAGTCAGGTGGAGGCCCTGACCCCCTTGGTGCCGGAGGTGATCGGCGGCGCGGCCCGCTCGCGTTCCGAGGCCCGGTCCGCGGAGATGGAGCAGGCGGGTGTGCCGGCCGACCTGGCGCGCGAGGTGTCCTGGCAGCTCGACAGGTTCGCGCTGCTGGACATCTGCACCACCGCTGAGGTCCTCGAGCGTGATGCCGAGGCGGTGACGCGGGTGTATTTCGCGCTGGCGGAGCGGCTGCGCATGGATGATTTCCAGGTGGCGGTCTCGCAGCTCGAGCGCGGAGACCGCTGGCACGCGCTGGCCCGGCTCACCCTGCGCGAGGATCTGTACACCGCGATGCGGATGCTCACCGAGGATGTGCTGCGCGGCGGGGAACCGGGCGAGGATCCGCCGGCGATGATCCGCGAGTGGGAGTCCGGCAACGCCTCCCGGATCGGCCGGGCACGGGTGATGCTCTCCGAGATCGCCGAGCACGGCCCGCCCGACCTCGCGTCCCTTTCCGTGGCGGCACGCCAGTTCCGTAGCATGGTCGGCGTCTCGACGGTGCGTGCCGATTCGCCCCGTCCTACCGGCATGTCGAGCGGGTGAGCCGGGCCCGGACGGGGGTGCACTGACGCATGGAGGTCGGCTACCGGACGACGGTCGCTGCGCGCTGGTCGGATATGGATCCGTTCCGGCACATCAACAACGCCGCGGTGGTGACCCTCCTCGAGGAGGCCCGCATCCCGTGGCTGTTCGCGCCGGAGCAACCGACTGCCAGCCTCGCGGACGGAGTCTTCCTGGCCGACCTGCGCGTGCGCTATCGGGGCCAGCTGGTGCTCGAGGACAGCCCCATCCATGTGGTGATGTGGGTGAGCCGGATCCGGGCGGCCGACTTCACCGTCGTCGCCGAACTGCGCCCCAAGGACGCCGGGGAATCCGATCCGGCCGCGGTGATCAGCCACGCGCAGCTGGCCGCCGTGGACCTCGACGCCCAGCGGATCCGGCGCCTGAGTCCGGTCGAGCGCGCCTACTTGGAGGAGTTCCGACGTGACTGATGCGCCGGGCGCCGCTGGACGGCTGCTGCGGATCCCCGACGCGGACACGCGGGCGGACCTGCACGCTTTCGTTGCGCGTGCCGCCCGCTTGGACAGCGCCGCGCTCGTCCGCTTCGTGCGCAGGGACACCGGCGTCGCGGTGTGGACGACGACGGCCGGGTTCGACACGCTCGCCGGGCGCACCTTCCGCCTCGAGATCTCCCCGGCGGACATGTGCGTGGGAGCCGAGCCGCTCGCGGGTGAGATCCGCGCCGCGGCCGGTGACGACGGCGAGTCCGGCGACGGCGGGGGGTCCGGCGACGGCGCCGTGACCGTGGACCCGGGCCTGCCGATGGACACGGCCTGGCGCGGCTCACTGCCGCCCGCGGGCGGGTTCGAGCACGTCGACGACGTGCCCGCGCGCGACGTGGTGGCGCTGTCGGTGCAGGGAGCCCAGGTGGCGCGCGAGAACAGCACGATGACCGGACCGCCCCGCTCGCTGCTGGACCAGACGGTCCTCGAGGTCGACGGCGGTGGCCACCACGTGGAAGTGCCGTTGCGCAGCGTGTTCGCCTTGACAGCGATGGGGTTCGTTCCGGATGCCGTGCAGGATCCCATGACCGGTGCCGTCGACGTGGAGCGTGTGCCCGCCGGCGAACCGGTGCGCGTGCGGGCGACGCGCACGTGGGTGCGCCTGGACGCCCGCTACGGCTCTGTGGCGTTGCGCGTGGGCGGTGAGATCCCGCTGATGGTCACCTGAGGGGCAGCCCACTCGGCCGGCCGCCCCTCGGATTCAGAACGGAGCGTTCACCAGCATCTCGGCCGCCATGTCGATGTAGCGGACGAAGGCCTCTTTGTGCTCGCGGTCCATCGTGGCGTCGTCGATCGAGGCCAGCGCGGTGGTCATGCACCGCAGCCACGCGTCCCGCTCGATGGGGCTGATGTGGAATTCGACGTGCCGCATGCGCAGGCGCGGGTGTCCACGCTCGTCGCTGTAGGTGTGAGGGCCGCCCCAGTACTGCTCGAGGAACATGCGCAGCCGCCGCTCGGCGCCGTCGAGATCGTCCTCCGGGTACATGGGGCGCAGGATCTCGTCGTTACGCACTTCCTGGTAGAAGCGGTGGACGAGGGCGGCGAACGTCGGGGCTCCTCCCACCTCGTCGTAGAAGGTCGAAGCGCGGCGCGGTGAGGTCATACCCCCATGGTGCCCAATGCTCGGCGGCGTCCGCGACCTGGGGTGACGGCGGTCGCCGCCGGGGCACGTACGCTGGCGGCCGGGTCCGCGCGGCCCGCGCCGCGGCGCGGAATGCTGCGCGGCAGGCGGCCGATCGTACATAATGCCGCTGGGAGTATGTCGTCAGGACGTGCCGACGGCCGGGAGACCACCATGACGGAATCCGCTCGTAAGCCACGGCAGGAAAAGAACGCACGATCTGCAAAGAGCGCGCGCCGGAGTCACGGCGCACGCGGTCAGGACGCGCCCCGCCGCGCCTCGGAGGCCGGGCAACGTGTACTGGTGCTCAACGCCGGCTGGGAGCCGCTGGGCGCGGTCGGATACCAGCGCGCCGTGGTGATGGTGGTGTGCGGCAAGGCGGAGATGATCGCCCCGACCTCCGACGGCCGCCTGCTGCACTCCGAACACTTGGTGATCCCTTTCCCGTCGGTCATCCAGCTCGCCGTCTACGTCCACGTGCCGTTCCAGGCCCGCTGCCCCCTCACCCGCGCCGGGCTGATGGCGCGTGACGGCCGTCGCTGCGTCTACTGCGGACGCGGGGCCGACACGATCGACCACGTGGTGCCGCGGAGCCGCGGGGGCGGGCACTCGTGGGAGAATTGCGTGGCCAGCTGCAGCGCCTGCAACCGCAAGAAGGCCGACCGGCTGCTCGAGGAGATCGGCTGGCGGCTGCCGCGGCCGCCGACGCCCCCGCGGGGCCGGCACTGGCGCGTGCTCTCGGCGGTGCCCGACCCCGATCCCCAGTGGCTCCCGTATCTGGGGCAGGGCGCAGCGTGAGAGGGCGCGGCGCGGGGTGCGGGGGCACTCCGCTTCCACAGCCGGTAGTAGGTGCGATAAGTTCATGACGTGACCATCTGGGAGACAGTGCTGATCTACCTGGGCGCCCCGCTGCTCATCACCGTCGTGATGGCGATCTGGGGTCTGACGGCCCACGTGATCAAGCCGAAGTACTACACGTTGGGTGAGAAGTGGACCGGTGAGCCCGTGTGGTGGGCCGCCGTCGACGAGGCCCCCTGGCGCGCGCACGGCGCCGGGCACTCGATCGGGGCCGGCGTGAGCGGAGGAGCGGCAAGTGGCAAGTGGTGAGCTGACCTACCCGGCGGTGGACGAGGCCTCACTGCCCTGGGGCTCCGTCGTCACCTCGAGCGGACGCGTCTCCGCGGTGACGCACCCAAGCGACGAGCCGTACGACTCGTCGCCGTTCTCGCACGAGGACCGCAACCGCATCGACCGGACGCTGACGGACGCCACCCGGCGCACGCGCATCCTGTGGACGATCTACATCGGTGAACTGGGAGAGAAGCCCGCGGACCGCGCCCGCGAGCTGCACTCCACCCTCCCCCGCTCCGAGGATTGCGTGCTGGTGGCGGTCTCGCCCAACGAGCGCAGCATCGAGATCGTCGGTGGGGACGCCATCGGACACCGCTTCGACGACCGTGTCGCGCAGCTCGGCGCCTCCGCCGCGATCTCCTCGTTCCAGCGTGAGGACCTGATCGACGGTCTGGTCAGCGCGATCCGCGTGATGGCCTCGGCTGTCAGCCCCGTGCGCCACTGACGACAGCCGACGGCCGTCGGATGCCCGCCGATCCGGGTCGGCGGGCATCGACGTATCCGGGGCTCTTCGGCCCGCGTGCCGTGGCCGGCAGTGGGAGGATGTGCTGCAGACCACTTCACCACACCGTGACCGGGGGCGGGACATGGCATTGATGTCGCCGATAGACGCGGGATTCCTGATGCTGGAGTCCCGGGAGCATCCGATGCATGTCGGCGGGCTGTCGCTGTTCGTGCCGCCCGCCGGCGTCGACAGCGCGGACTTCGCGCGCGGGGTGTACGAGGCGTTCCTCAGCGACGGCTCGGTGCGTGACCCCTTCCGTAACAAGCCGTGGCAGCTGTTGTCGAACTTCGCGCCGTTGCGGTGGGCGACGGACGGGGATATCGACCTCGAATACCACGTCCGTCTGCTTGCGCTGCCTCGGCCGGGCCGGGTGCGGGAGCTGCTCGAACTCATCTCCATGCTGCACGGCACACTGCTGGACCGGCACCGCCCGCTGTGGGAGGTGTACGTGATCGAGGGGCTCGAAGACGGCCGGGTCGCCGTGTTCAGCAAGAACCACCACGCGCTCATGGACGGCGTCTCCGCCGTACGCTCCTGGTTCCGCTGCCTGTCCCCGGATCCGGAATCCACTGATGGTCGTGCCCCCTGGCAGGCCGGACGACGGAAGGGGGACCGGCCGGCAGGCGGGGGGCCGAACCCGCTCGCCGCGGCAGTCCGCGCCACCCGCGACGTGGCGGGGATCGGCCCGGCCATGCTGGACAGCGGGCTCCGCATGCTCCGGCACAGCGATGCGGCGCTGCCGTTCCGGGCGCCGCGCACGCTGTTCAACGTGCCGATCACCGGGGCACGACGCTTCGCCGCGCAATCGTGGTCGATCGATCGGATCCGTGCCGTCGGTCAGGGCTTCGGCGTCACCATCAACGACGTCGTACTGGCGATGTGTTCGGGCGCGCTGCGCCGCTACCTTCTCGAGATGGCGCAGCTGCCGGACCAGCCGCTCATCGCCATGATCCCGGTCTCGCTGCGCAAGAAGGGGGACTCGGACACCGGCAACGCCGTCGGCGCGGTGCTGTGCGACCTCGGTACCGAGCTGGGTGCGCCGGTGGACCGGCTGCGCCGCGTCCACGGGTCGATGTCGCGGGCCAAGAAGTCGATGGACGGGCGCACCACGCTGCAGATCACCGCGTTGAGCGGTCTGAACATCGCAGGCCTGGGACTGCAGTGGGTGCCCGGCGGCGCCCAGGTGGTGGACCGCCCGGCGTTCAACCTGGTGATATCCAACGTCCCGGGGCCGACGGAGCCGCAGTATTGGAACGGCGCCCGGCTCGAGAGCTGTTACCCGGCGTCGATCCCGGTCGACGGGCAGGCCATGAACATCACCTTGATCAGCTACGGCGGATGGCTGCACTTCGGGCTGGTCGGGTGCCGGCGCTCGGTCCCGCGGCTGCAGCGTATGCTCGGCCACCTCGAGGCATCGCTGGCCGAACTGGAACAGGCGACCGCGGACCGGCGGGCCAGGGCGTAGCGCAGTCGGCGCGGCACGTTCAGCCGGCCCGGTCCCCGTGCGGCTCGTTCCGCGGTCCGCATCACCCGGCGTTCAGAGTGAAGAATCCCCCGAGAGAGCAGGACACGCATGGGCATACCCGAGACCATCGCCGGCGGTCCCGTCGGCCCGGCATACGAGGACGCCGCCGACGTGCGGCGGCCGCTCCACCCGGATTCCGACCCGTTCTACGCCGCGCCCCAGGGGTTCGAGTACGCCGAGCCGGGGACGGTGCTGCGGGTCCGGTCGGTGACCACGGCGCTGTTCGGCCTCATCCCGCAGCGGTTCCCTGCGTGGCAGCTGCTCTACCGGAGCACCGACATGGACGGAGAACCCGCTGCTGCGGTGACGACGGTGCTGCTTCCCGCCGGTGCGGCGCGCGACGGGCGGGCGGTCCCGCGGCCGCTGCTGTCGTTCCAGAGCGCCATCGATGCGGTCTCGGCCACCTGTTTCCCGTCGTATGCGCTGCGCAGGGGCGCGCGGGCCGCGGGGACGATCGCCCAGGGCGAGTTCCTGTTCATCGCGGCGGCGCTGTCGCGCGGGTGGGCGGTGTCGGTGCCGGATCACGAGGGGACCGCGGGCAGGTGGGGGATCCCCCGTGAGCCCGGATACCTGACGCTGGACGGTCTCCGTGCGGCGATCAGCTTTCCCGAACTGGGGCTGGACCCGTCGCCGCGGATCGGGCTGTGGGGCTATTCGGGCGGAGGCCTCGCCACAGCGTGGGCGGTCGAGACCGCGCCCGGCTACGCCCCGGAGCTCGCCGTCGCCGGTGCGGTGCTGGGCTCGCCGGTGGGCGACCTGCCCTCGGCGTTCCTGCGCCTGAACGGCACCGTCCACGCCGGGTTGCCCACGCTGGTGGTGGCGGGTCTGCGGCGCGCGTACCCGGCGCTGCGCCGGGTCATCGCGCAGTACGTCGACGGGAACGGCCGCAGGCTGCTCGAGGCCGCCGAAGGCCAGACCACCGCTGCGGCCGTGGTGCGCCTGGCCTTCCACAACCTCGACGACAACCTGACCGTGCCGCTGGCGGATCTGCTCGCGTTGCCGGACATCGTCGCGATCTTCGACGAGCTCCAGGTCGGCGTCAGCCGCCCGTCGGCGCCGCTGCTGGTCCTGCAGGCGGTGCATGACCAGATCATCGCGGTCGACGACATCGACGGTCTGGTGGCCCGGTACCGCGGGTCGGGGGCACACGTGACCTATCTGCGTGACCTGCTCAGCGAGCACTTGTCGCTGCTGCCGCTGTCCGCCCCGTCGTCGCTGGACTACCTGGGCGACCGTTTCGCAGGTCGTGCGCTGCCCGCCTCGGAGACGCGGACCGTGCGGTCGGTGGCGGGCACGGTCCGGGCCGTCCGCGGCATGGCGGGGATCGTCCTCAACACCGTGCGGATGCTGCTGGGCAGGCCGATCGGGGCGTGGAGCCCCGCCCCGGGGCGGGGCTTCACGGCGCCGCGCACAGATCACGACGCGGGTGTGCGGGGTCGGTCAGGCCTCCTTGCCCGCCCCCGTCTGCGCGTCCGCCCGGCGCGCGGCCAGCGCCCGCACCACACCGGCGCGGCCCTCGGACACGAGCCGCTTGAGCGCCGACGGGTGGTCCTCCGCGAGGAAGGCGTCCGCGGCCGCCACCGACTCCTCGCACACCGACCAGGACGGGTACAGGCCCACCACGACCGTCTGCGCCACCTCGCTGGAACGGCGCTCCCACACGCCGGGGAGCATCGCGAAGTAGCGGCGCACATACGGCTCCAGCAGCTCCGCCTGACCCACGGCCGTGAATCCGGAGACGATCGCACGCACGGTGATATTGGGGATCCCGTCGTCCTCCGTGGCCTGCACCCAGGCCTGGTCCTTCACCGACCGCTGCGGGCGGGCCGCCGCCGCGGCCGCCGCCTGGCGGGCCCCGGCGGCGGTGTCGTCGCGGGCCAGCTCGGAGTCGATGAACAGCGTGTCGGCGCCGTCCGCGTCGATCACTCCCGCTCGGGCGAGCGCCTGCACGATGAGCCAGCGCAGATCCGTATCCACCTGCAGACCGGGGAGTCCTGCGGCCTCGGCGGACTCCAGCGCCGCCTGCAGGACGTCGGTGTGCCGGGTATCGAGCACCGAGGCGCACAGCGCATTGACGAACGCCAGCTGATGGTCCGATCCGGCGTCGGCCGACCGCGCCAGCTCCATAAGCCGGTCGGCGAAGCGCGGCCACCCCTCCGCGGCGGCCCACTGCGGTTCAGCGTAGAACGACAGGGCGGCCTGCGCCTGCATGAGCAGGCGCTGCACGACGCCCACCTCGGATTCGGCGCCGATGCCCGAGCCCACCAGATCCACGAAATCGCGGGCGCGCATCATCGCTCCGCGCGTCATCTCCCATGCGGCGGACCAGCACAGGGTCCGCGGCAGCGGCTCGGCGATATCGGCGATCCGCGCGGTGACGGTGTCGAGGGAATCCGGGTCCAGTCGCAGCGAGCAGTACGTGAGATCGTCGTCGTTGACCAGGATCAGCCTGCCCCGGTGCACCCCGACGAGATCCGGGACCTCGGTGCGTGCATCGTCGGACCGGATGTCGAGCTCCACCCGCTCGGTGCGCACCAGCCTCCCGGCGCCGTCGTCGTCGTAGACGCCCACGGCGAGACGGTGCCGGCGCAGCTCACCGGCGCCCGGCTCCGCCCCGCCCTGCACGACGGCGAACCGGGTGAAGCGGCCGTCGTCGTCCAGCTCGAACTCGGGCTCGAGCGTGTTGATGCCGGTGGTCTTGAGCCACTGGGAGCCCCAGTCCGACAGATCGCGGCCCGAGGACGCCTCGAGGGCGGCGATCAGGTCGTCGAACGTCGCATTGCCCCACGCGTGCTCGGTGAAGTAAGCGCGCAGGCCGGTGAGAAAATCCTCCAGGCCCACGTACGCCACGAGCTGCTTGAGCACCGAGGCGCCCTTGGCGTAGGTGATGCCGTCGAAGTTGACCTCGACGGCCGCGATGTCGGGGATGTCGGCCGCCACGGGGTGCGTCGACGGCAGCTGGTCCTGCCGGTACGCCCACGACTTCTCGATGTTCGCGAACGAGGTCCAGGCGCCCGTGTACTCGGTGGCCTCGGTCTGGGTGAGCACGGAGGCGAAGGTGGCGAACGACTCGTTGAGCCACAGGTCGTCCCACCAGCGCATGGTGACGAGGTCGCCGAACCACATGTGCGCCATCTCGTGCAGGATCGTCTCGTTGCGGCGTTCGTAGCGGTAGCGGGTGACGCGGGAGCGGAACACGTAGTCCTCGAGGAACGTCACCGCTCCCGGGTGCTCCATCGCGCCGGCGTTGAACTCGGGGACGAACAGCTGGTCGTACTTGCCGAACGGGTACGGCACTCCGAAACGGGAGTGGTAGAAGCCGAAGCCCTGCTTGGTCTCGGTGAACAGCCGCTCGGCGTCCATGTGCTCGGCCAGCGAGGCGCGGCAGTACAGCCCCAGGGGGATGTCGCCGTGCTCGTCGCTGAAGGTGTCGCGCCACTCCGCGTACGGCCCCGCGATGAGCGCGACGAGGTAGGTGGAGATGGGCTTGGTGGGGTACAGG
>CAYVJJ010000034.1:0-15201 GCA_964451655.1 uncultured Mycobacteriaceae bacterium
CGGCGGCGGTGTTCGGGTACTCCCCGCTGCTCGACCTGGACCTGGGTGCGGACGACCCGGGCTACTTCCGGCGCGACGCCTACCTGCCGACCCGCCCCCTGGCGAAGCTGCGCCCGATGTGGCTGGCCGGCCCCGACGAGATCGAAGGCGAGCCCTCGCCGGTCGATGCGGACCCCGAGCTGTTCCCGCCGGTGTTCCTGTGCGCCGCCGAGTTCGAGCTGCTGCGCCCCGGCGTGGAGACCATGACCCGGCTGCTGCACGACGCAGGTGTACCCGTGGAGACGCACCTGTGGGTGGGGCAGGTGCACGCGTTCCCCGCGCTCGGGCCCCGGCTGCCGGAATCACGGGAGATCGTGCGGCTGTCGCTGGACTTCGCGCGCCGGGCCGTGCGCGGCGCGCTGCAGACCGAGGGCTCCGGTGCTCCCGGCGCCGGGAGTGACGCAGCCGCCGGTGGCGGAGGTGACGCAGCCGCCGGTGCCGGGAAGCCGCATCCGGGAGGCCGGCGTAGCGCATAGGGCCCGGAGGCAGGCTCGGGCCGGCGGCCGCGCGCATCGGTTGCCGGGTCCGTGGGTGCCGACTCCTCGGAGCGTGGCCGCGCGCACCGATCTTCCTTGTGCGCGCGTGTCGCCGCGGCGTGTCGGAGGAATCGGTGCGCGGGGTCGCGTCCGGCCCTGCCGGCCGGCGCGCGGATGACAGTTGTGCGCGCGGAACGGTTGCGGCGGAGGGAAAACGGCGCGCAGCCCGCGGTGCTGTGGCGGTGACCGGCGCGCGTGGTGGCAATGGATGCGCGGAACGCCGGTGGGACCCCCATGGCGGGAGCACCCGGCGCGCACGGCGACGACGCATGCGCGTGCTGGGGGCCGGTCCCGCCTCCCACGGTCCCCTCGTCGCCCCGCCCCCGGCCCGTCACATGTCCAGGCGCAGGCGGTCGCCGGTGCACCGGGACACGCAGATGAGCATCTCGCCGCGGTCGCGCTCGGCGGGGGTGAGCGTCGTGTCGCGGTGGTCGACCTCCCCGTCGAGCACGGTGACCTTGCAGGTGCGGCAGTAGCCCTGGCGGCACGAGTACGGGGTGCGCGGCAGCTCGTCGAGCACGGCGGCGAGCACACTGCGGTCGGCCGGCACGTCGACGGTGCGCCCGGACCGGGCCAACTCCACGGTGAACGGCGCGCCGTCGGTGACCGCCGGCGCGGAGAAGCGCTCGAAGTGGAACTCCACATCGGTCCGCCCGCGCAGCTCCTCCAGCACCGCGGCCACCATCGGCGGCGGTCCGCAGCAGTACACGGCGGTGCCGACCTTGCCCTCTCCCGCGTCGTCCTCCACGGCGCACGGTCCCAGCAGCTCGGCGGCGGCGGGCACCCCGTCGGTGTCGTCGGTACGGACCTGCGCCCGCGGGCCCAGGGCGGCGACGTCGTCGGCGAACGGCAGGGCGTCGCGGCTGCGTCCGGTGTGCACCAGCGACCAGTCGGCGCCCAGCGCCGCGGCGGCCCGCGCCATGGGGAGGATGGGGGTGATGCCGATGCCCCCGGCGATCAAGCGGAGCCGAGAGGCCGGAGAGCCGTGGCCGGGCGGCACGAATGCGAACGCGTTGCGCGGGCCGGACACGGTCAGCGGGGCGTTCTCGGTGAGCGTGGTGTGCACCTCGAGCGAGCCGCCGTCTCCGTCGGGGATCAGCCGTACCGCGATCCGGTAGGAGTGCCGGTCCGCCGGGTCGCCGCACAGCGAGTACTGCCGACGCCGTCCCGACGCCAGGTGCAGGTCCAGGTGTGCGCCGGGATGCCAGCCCGGCAGCGTGCCACCGTCGGCCGCGGCGAGTGTCAGTTCCACGACGTTCTGGTCGTGGGCCACCACGCGGCGGCCGGCGACCACGAGTCGGAGCAGCCCGTCGTCGACCGCTCCGCGGGGTTCGGATCGGGGGAGGGTGCCCGACGCCCAGATATAGGCCCCGATCGCCCGGTCGAGGGTGCTCAGGACACGGTCGACGGGCGCGCGTCCGTCGAGGCTCGGAGGAGCGGGCGGCCGCTTGTCGCCGCCAATCACGGCGCGGCCGCCTCGCGGGCGGAGGGGGACACGGCGAGATAGGCGAGGGCCTGCGCGGTGTCCCCGACCGATGCGGGCGAGTAACCGGGCTTGAGGCAGATCGCCGCACTCCGCAGGAGCCGCGGGATGCTCGGGAACGTGCCGCGCCGCATCGACCGCGCGAGGTTCCGGGCGAGTGCGGCGTATCCCATGTCCGGCAGAGCGGGGTCCGCGCGCACCAGGTACCTGGTGTTCCGGAGGATCAGAGCGAGCAGCGCGCCCACGCCGACGACCATCGCGATGTTGCGCCGCAGGTAGCCCACGCCCAGATAGGCGACCACGTCGTGCGCCACGTTGCGGTGCTCCACCTCCTCGGCCCCGTGCCAGCGGAACAGGTCCAGCATCTGCGGGTCGGCACCGTGGTCCTCGAGCCGGGAATTGAGGATCCAGTCACCGAGGAACGCGAACAGGTGCTCGAGCCCGCCGATCAGCGCGGCCCGCTCGATCAGGTGCTGCCGCGCGCGCCGGGGACTGTGGCCCGGGCGCGGCCCGACGACCGTGCGGAAGAGGTACTCGGACTGGCGGATCAGCGGGGCGGGGTCGATACCGCGGGCGCCGTACACCTGGTGCAGGACCACCTCGTGCGTCTCCGCGTGCATGGATTCCTGCCCGATGAACCCGAGCACGTCGCGGCGCAAGGCCTCGTCGCGGAGGAAGGGGAGCAGCTCGTGGAAGGTCGCGCAGAACATGCGCTCCCCCTCGGGCAGCAGGAAGTTCAGCGCGCCGATGGCGTGGGAGGCGATGGGATCGTCGGCGATCCAGTGCAGTGGTGTCGCGGACCAGTCATGGTGGACATCGCGTGCACGCAGGTCGACCCGGTCGGGACCGACCGGCGTCGGCGCGGATCGGGCGTCGTGCGTCATCTGTGGCCTCCCGTGTCGCGTGAGGAGCGGTGTTCCGCGGCGCGATGCCTCCGGAACCCGCGTGCCGGTCCTTCCTGCAACTGACAGTCATTCCGGTCATCGACAGTCATTTGTGTAACTGAAGGTTACGTATAGTAGCGTTCAGGATACGACACGGTCCGCCGTGTGGGAAGGGTTCCGGCGGGCATCGCCTCGGAAAGCGGTATCGGCCGAAGGGATGGCGCGGCCACCGCACGCGGACGACAATGGTCATGGCGGCGAGGGCCGCGGCGGCGACGACGGCAGCGGTGCCGTGCGCCGCGAGGCCGACCGGATACGCCGACCTGCCGACGGAGGGAGCGCGGGCGATGGCGGTGCACCGCCGCATTGATCGATACGAGCACGCGGGGATGCTGTTCGACGTGGTCGACACGGAGCCGGACGCTCCGGCCGCCGGGGAGCCGACGGCGCCCATCGTGCTGCTGCACGGTTTCCCGCAGACGTCGTCGAGCTGGGAGCGGGTCACGCCGCTGCTCACGCGCGCCGGCTACCGCACGCTGGCGCCGGACCAGCGCGGGTATTCGCCCGGCGCCCGGCCCCGGGGGCGTCGCGCCTACCGGCTGGACCTGCTGGCCGCGGATGTGGTGGCGCTGATCGAGCGGATCGGCACCGGCCCTGTGCACGTCGTGGGGCACGACTGGGGTGCGGCGGTGGGGTGGATGCTCGCCGCCGGGCGCCCCGACCTGGTGCGTTCGCTCACGGCGGTGTCGGTGCCGCACCCGGGCGCGTTCGTGCGTTCGATGCTCTCGAGCACGCAGGCGCTGCACTCGTATTACATGGCCCTGTTCCAGCTGCCGCGGCTGCCCGAGTGGGTCGCGCGCCGGGTGCCATGGCTGTTCGACCGGACGCTGCGGCGGACCGGGATGACCGGGGAGATGATCGCGCAGGTCCGGTCGGAGATCATCGATGCCGGCGCGCTGACCGGCGCGATCAACTGGTACCGCGCGATGCCGCTGACGAGCCCGGTGACGATGAACCGCCGGGTCCGGGTCCCCGCCACCTACGTCTGGAGCGACGGAGACGTGGCGCTGACCCGGCGGGGCACCGAGCTCACCGTGGAGTACGTGGAGGCGGACTACCGGCTCGAGGTGTTCGAGGGCGTCAGCCACTGGATCCCCGACGAGGCCCCCGAGGATCTGGCGCGGGTGATCCTGGAGCGGGCGGGCGGCGCGGAGCGGCCCGTCAGCTGAGCCCTGCGGCGGACTCGAGCAGGTGCAGCTGATCGCGCGGCTGCCCGAACAACTGGGCGCAGCCGTGGGCGCGCTTGAAGTACAGGTGCGCGTCGTGCTCCCAGGTGATGGCGATGCCGCCGTGCAGCTGGATGGCCTCGCCCGCCACCTGCTGGAACGCCTCGGCGCAGTACGCCTTCGCGGTCGCCGCGTCCACGGGCGAGAGGGTCTCGGCCGCCTTGTAGGACACCGACCGCGCGGTCTCCACCAGGACGTACAGGTCGGCCATGCGGTGCTTGAGCGCCTGGAAGCCGCCGATAGCGCGGCCGAACTGCTTGCGCTGCTGCGTGTACTCCACGGTGAGCGACAGGAGCCGGTCCGCCGCGCCGACCGCCTCCGCGGACAGTGCCGTGCGGCCCGCTGCGAGCACCCGGTCGAGCACCTCGGAGCCCCTGGCCAGCGGTTCGGCGTGGGCGCCGTTGAACTGCACGCGGGCCAGCGGACGCGTCGGGTCCATGGCGGGCGTGGCGGTGCGCTCGACGCCGACGGCCGACGGGGGCACCTCGAACAGTCCGGGGCCGTCGTCTGTGCCGGCCGCCACCAGCAGCACGTCGGCGCGGTCGCCGCCGAGCACGTAGTAGGTGTCGCCGGTCAGCGTCCAGCGGTCGCCGTCGTGCTCCGCCCCGACCTCGAGATCGTCGGCGCCCCAGTAGCCCTCGTATCCGGACCAGCACAGCGCTGCGGTGGTCTCGCCGGAGGCGATGCCGGGGAGCAGACGCGCGCAGGCGTCCTCGTGACCGGAATTGAGCAGTGCCTGCACGCAGAGCACGGCGCTGCCGAGCATCGGCGACGGCACCAGTGCGCGGGCGAGTTCCTCGAGCACCAGGTGCGATTCGATGTATCCGGCGCCGATGCCGTCGTACTCCTCGGGAACGGCGAGCGCGGCGACGCCGATCTGCTCGCACAGCAGCGACCACAGCGCGACGTCGTAGCCCGCCTCCGATTCCGCGGCGGCACGGACGGCCGTGCTGTCGGCGCGCTTGGTCACCACGTCCCGGACGGTGCGGGCCAGCGCGCGCTGTTCCTCGGTGAACGGGCCGGCCTCGGACAGGCTGATCGCGGCCATGTCTACAGCGCCTCCATGATGCGTGCGCGGTGGTCGGCGGCGGTGCCCCAGGCCGTCACCAGCGCGCGGGTCTTGGTGAGCAGGAGCGACAGGTCGTGCTCCTGGGTGTAGCCGATGGCGCCGTGCACCTGCAGCGCCACCCGGGAGGACCGGTAGGCGGCGCGGCCGCAGGCGAGCTTGGCGGCGCTCACGTCGCGGCGCGCGGTCGGGGATCCGTCGCGCACGGCCATGGCGGCGGCGTCGAGCAGGGGCCGGGCCATCTCGACGGCCACCGCCACCTCCGCTGCCTGGTGCTTGACGGCCTGCTGGCTGCCGATGGCGCGCCCGAACTGCTTGCGCTGGGCGGCGTACTCGACGGTGGCGTCGAGCATGGCGCGACCGAGACCCTGCAGCTGCGCCGCTGT
Source organism: uncultured Mycobacteriaceae bacterium (assembly GCA_964451655.1). Taxonomy (GTDB): domain Bacteria; phylum Actinomycetota; class Actinomycetes; order Mycobacteriales; family Mycobacteriaceae; genus Tomitella. Next base: position 5,681 of record CAYVJJ010000034.1, read on the forward strand.
GACCAGCGCCCCGAGGTCTTCGGCGCCCGCAAGGACCCGCGCGTCGATCCCGCCCAGCGGCTCGCCGGCGCCGGTCTCGGACAGCCGACGGGAGCGGTCGACCGACTGCCGCTGCGCGCCGGTGCTGCCGAGTGCGACCGCAGCGCCGCCGGCGGCGTCCGGCTGCACGTGCAGCACGGTCGTGGCGGCGTCGGCGTCCACGGCGAAGGGCGTCGAGGGGGGGACGGCCACGGTGGCCAGTGCGCCCCCCGCGAGGGCCTCCAGGCGCTCGGGCGCGACCGCGGCGAGCAGTGTCGGCGCCACGCCCAGGGTCTCGGCGACGGGCCCGGGGACGCCGTATGCGCCCAGGCGCTCGGCGGCGACGGTCAGGAAGACGGCGTCGGCCCCCATGCCGCCGTGGTCCTCGTCGATGATCAGCCCGTTGACGCCGGTCGCGGCGAGCCGCTGCCACAGGTCGAGGCCCGCGGCGGTGTCACCGTCGGACCAGCCGCGGATGACCGTCGGCAGGTCGGCCTTGCCCAGCAGCGCATCGAGCGATGCGGCGAAGTCGGTGTGGATCTCTTCCAGTGCAAATCTCATCGGTCCGCCTTCGGTAGGCCGAGGAGGCGCTCGGCGATGACGTTCTTCTGGATCTCGTTGGTCCCGGCGTAGATCGGGCCGGACAGGGAGAACAGATACCCGTCCTGCCAGGGGCCCATCACCTCGGCCTCCGGCCCCAGCAGGTCCAGCGCGGTCTCGTGGGCGGCCACGTCCCATTCGGACCAGAAGACCTTGTTGATCGAGGACTCCGCACCGAGCTGCCCGCCCGATTCCAGCCGCGTCACGGTGGACCAGGTGCTGAGCTCGTAGGCGCGGGCGCCCACCCAGGCGTCGACGATCCGGTCGCGCAGGGCGGTGTCGGACGCGTCCACGGCGCCGGCGTCGATCTGCGCGCGGTAGGTGCTCAGCAGGCGGTCGGTGGTGGCCAGGAAGCGCCCGGGGGCCCGGAGTGAGAGCCCGCGCTCGTTGCTGGCGGTGCTCATGGCGACGCGCCAACCGTTGTCGACGGCGCCGATCACGCCGGAGTCCGCCGGTGCGGCCGGGTCGTCGGGGACGAACACGTCCTCCAGGAACAGTTCCGCGAAGCCGGGCTCCCCGTCGAGCTGGTCGATCGGGCGCACGGTCACCCCGTCCGAGCGCAGGTCGAACATGAAGTAGGTGATGCCAGCGTGCTTGCGCTCCGCGTGCGGGTTCGAACGGAACAGCCCGAATCCCCAGTCGGCGTACGCGGCCCGCGAGCTCCACGTCTTCTGCCCGTTGAGCAGCCACCCGCCCTCGGTGCGGACGGCGGTGGAGCGCAGCGAGGCGAGGTCGCTGCCGGCCTCCGGTTCGGACCAGGCCTGCGCCCAGATGTCGTCGGCGCGGGCCATGCGGGGCATGATGCGGTCGAGCTGCTCGGAGGTGGCGTGCTCGAAGAGGGTGGGAGCCAGCAGGAAGATCCCGTTCTGGCTGACACGGCCCGGTGCGCCGGCGCGGTAGTACTCCTCCTCGAAGATCACCCACTGCTGCAGCGTGGCGTCGCGTCCCCCGTACTCCTCGGGCCAGGAGACGACGGACAGCCGGGCGTCCGCGAGGGTGCGCTCCCACGCGCGGTGCGCCTCGAAGCCCTCCGCGGTGTCCATCGACGGCAACGGCTGCGCGGGTACGTGTTCGCGCAGGAATGTGCGGACCTCGTCGCGGAACGCGACGGTGTCGGCATCGAACTCGAGATCCACTGTCGGATACGTCCTTTCGATTCTGCTCGGTCCGTTCCCCGGAGGCCGCGGCCCGGGCGGGTCAGTCGAGGGCCCGGAGCTCGTTCTTGAGTACCTTGCCGGAAGCGTTGCGCGGCAGGACGTCCACGAATCGCACCGAACGCGGGTTCTTGAAGTTCGCCAGGTGCTCGCGGCAGAAGGACATGACCTCCTCCTCAGTGAGGTCATGCCCCGGCCGGACGACGATGAAGGCCCGGCCGACCTCGCCGAGGCGCTCGTCGGGGACGCCGATCACGGCGGAGTCCGCCACAGCGTCCAGGCGGGCGAGCTCGTTCTCGATCTCGGCCGGATAGACGTTGAAGCCGCCGGAGGTGTACATGTCCTTGAGCCGGTCGGTGATGTCCAGGTAGCCGCGCTCGTCGAGCGTGCCCACGTCGCCGGTGTGCAACCAGCCGTCGGCGTCGATGGTCTTCGCGGTGGCCTCCGGGTCATCGAGGTAGCCGAGCATGACGTTCTCCCCGCGCACCAGGATCTCGTTCTTCTCGCCCAGGGCGACCTCCATGCCGGGGATCGCGCGGCCGGAGCTGGTGGACACGGTGACCGGGTCGTCGTCCGTCCGGCACATGGTGATCACCACGGCCTCCGTCTGGCCGTAGGCGGTGAGCACGGCGTCGAAGTTCAGCTCGCGCTGCATCCTCTCGACCAGCGGAACCGGCACCGCCGCCGCGCCGGTGACCGCGATGCGCAGGGAGGTCATGTCGAGCTCGCCGCGGTCCGGGTGATCGAGGATCGACTGATAGATGGTGGGGACTCCGGGGAACACGGAGATGCGTTCGCGCGCGACGACGTCCATGACGGCGGGGACGTCGAAGACGGCCAGGGGGACCATCGTGGCGCCGTGCAGCAGGCACACCAGCATGCCGGCCTTGTAGCCGAAGGTGTGGAACAGCGGATTGATGATCAGGTAGTTGTCATCCGGGGTCATCTCGGCGCACTCGGCCCAGGCGGCGGCGATGCCCATCGACTGGCGGTGCGCGGTGAGCACGCCCTTGCTCTTGCCGGTGGTGCCGGAGGTGAACAGGATGTCGCACAGGTCGTCCGGGGCCACCGCGGCGGCACGCGCGTCGACCGTGGCCTGGTCCATCGCCTCCGCCGCGGCGTCGAGCATGTGCCAGTCCACCACTTCGCCGTAGGGGAGCGCGGGCACGGCGACCTCCCCGCCGTTGCGCAGCGGTCCGCCCATCGACGGCGCACGCACGATCAGGCCCAGATCCGGCAGGCCGTCGGGTCCGGCGGCGTCGGACAGCTCCGCGAGCCGGTCGAATCCGAGGAACTTCTCCGGAGCGACGAGCGCCTTGGCCCGGGTGCGCTGGACGAGCCCCAGCGCCTCGTGCCCGGTGTAGCGGGTGTTGATGGGCACGAGCACGGCGCCGACGTACTGGGCCGCCAGTGCGGCCTCGATCCAGTGGTGCGTGTTGGGCGCCCACAGGGCCACCCGGTCCCCGGGCTCGACGCCCTTCGCGGCGAAGGCCCGTCCGAGCAGGCGCACCCGCTCGAGCAGCGCGGCGTAGGTGATGCGCTCGTCGCCGTCGGCCACCGCGAGCAGGTCCCCGAACTCCTGCGCGGCCCGGATCAGGGCCGCCGGTGTGGTCCGGGGCAGTGCGTCGGTTCCGGAGCTCTGCGGGTCGATGCTCAAGGGGCCTCCTCGGTTCGATTCGCTCGCAGAGCCAGGCTACACGGCTACACAAGCAAGTGCTTGGTAGGGTACCGTATCGGCAGTGGCGAGAGCCAGTGGACAATCCGGGCGGAGGAACGGTGATGACCGATACGACAGTCCCGACCGCGCAGGCCGCGGGGGTCGCCCAGACGGACGAGGACGCCGCCTTCGCCGCGGAGGTGCGTGAGTGGCTGGCCGACAACCTCACCGGGAGGTTCGCTGAGCTCAAGGGGCTCGGCGGTCCGGGCCGCGAGCATGAGGCGTTCGACGAGCGCCTGGAGTGGGACCGGCATCTGGCGGCCGCCGGGTGGACGTGCCTGGGCTGGCCGGTCGAATACGGCGGCCGCGGCGCCACGATGAACCAGCAGGTGCTCTTCCACCTCGAATACGCGCGTTCGGGCGCGCCCGCCCGGGTCAGCCACATCGGTGAAGAACTGCTGGGGCCCACGCTCATCGCGTTCGGCACCGAGGAGCAGAAGCAGCGCTTCCTGCCCGGCATCCGCAACGTCACCGAGCTGTGGTGCCAGGGGTATTCGGAGCCGGGCGCCGGCTCCGACCTCGCAGGGGTGAGCACATCGGCGCGCCTGGACGGCGACCGCTGGGTGATCAACGGGCAGAAGGTGTGGACGTCGCTGGCGCACCTGTCGGACTGGTGCTTCGTCGTGGCCCGCACCGAGCCGGGTTCGCGCCGCCACAAGGGGCTGAGCTATCTGCTGGTGCCGATGCGCCAGGACGGCATCGAGGTGCGCCCCATCATCCAGCTCACCGGCACCTCCGAGTTCAATGAGGTCTTCTTCGCCGACGCGACGACCGAGGCCGGGCTGATCGTGGGCGAGCCCGGCGACGGTTGGCGCGTGGCCATGGGGACGCTCGCCTTCGAACGCGGCGTGGCCACCCTGGGCCAGCAGGTGCAGTTCGCCGGGGAGCTCACCGCGCTGGTGGAGCTGGCCGAGCGCAACGGCGCCGCCCAGGACCCCGCCATCCGCGAGCGCCTCACCCGAGCCTGGATGGGGCTCGAGGTCATGCGGGCGCACGCTGCGCGCACGCTGGGCGAGGGCAACACGGAGATCGCCGGTGCGCCGTCGGTGGCCAAGCTCGTCTGGGCGCACTGGCACCGCCGGCTCGGCGAGCTGGCCATGGAGGTGCGCGGCGCCCCGTCGATGCTGGCGGCGGGCGGCTCCTACGACGAGTCCGACCCGTTCGACGAGTGGCAGCGGCTGTTCCTGTTCACCCGGGCGGACACCATCTACGGCGGCTCGGATGAGATCCAGCGCAACATCATCGCCGAGCGGGTGCTCGGCCTACCGAGGGAGGCACGACCGTGAGCAACGAGCAGACGAGCACGGGACCGGTATCGCCGCTGGCGCAGGTCCCGCAGGAGACTCCGGGGCACGGGCTGCTGGCCGGCCGCAAGGCCGTCGTCACCGCGGCCGCGGGCACCGGCATCGGGTTCTCCACGGCACGCCGGATGCTGCTCGAGGGGGCGGACGTCGTCGTCTCGGATTTCCACGAGCGCCGGCTGGGGGAGACGGCCGCGGAGCTGCGGGCGGAGTTCCCGGACCGGCAGGTCGCATCAGTGCTGTGCGATGTCTCGGACACCGGCCAGGTCGACGCGCTCATCGCGGGAGCGGCGGATGCGCTGGGCCGCATCGACATCGTGGTCAACAACGCCGGCCTGGGCGGGGAGACCCCCGTCGCCGACATGACCGACGAACAGTGGGACCGCGTCCTCGACATCACCCTGAACAGCACCTTCCGCGCCACGCGCGCGGCGCTGCGCTACTTCCGCGAGGCCAATGCCGCGGACGGTGCGCGGCGCGGGACCATCATCAACAACGCGAGCGTGCTGGGCTGGCGGGCGCAGCACGGCCAGGCCCACTACGCCGCCGCGAAGGCCGGGGTCATGGCGCTGACCCGCTGCAGTGCGGTGGAGGGCGCCGACTACGGTGTGCGCGTCAACGCGGTGGCGCCGTCGATCGCGCGCCACCCGTTCCTGGCCAAAGTCACCAGCGAGGAACTGCTGGACACTCTGGCCGCGGGCGAGGCCTACGGGCGCGCGGCCGAGGTGTGGGAGATCGCGACGGTCATCGCGATGCTGGCCTCCGACTACACCACCTACATGACCGGCGAGACGGTCCCGGTGTCGAGCCAGCGGGCGTGACCGTGCGGTGGCGTACGGACGGTCGGCCCGGCACGCGCCCGGTGGATACGGTGGGGGTGTGAGCGTGGCGAACAACGGCAACCGCAACGGCGGCAGGCCGGACCAGAACGGCGGCCGGGATTCCGCCGGGTCCGAGCGGCGCAGCGAGCTGCTCACGATCGCCGCCGGGCTGTTCGCGGACCGCGGCATGAAGTCGACCACGGTGCGCGACATCGCCGATGCCGCCGGGATCCTCTCCGGGAGCCTGTATCACCATTTCGACTCCAAGGAATCGATCGTCGACGAGATCCTCGCCGCGTTCCTCGACGAGCTCTTCGGGCGCTACCGCGAGATCGTCGGCTCCGGCGCCGACGCACGGACCACGCTGGAGGAGCTTGTGCGCGCGTCGTTCGATGCGATCGACTCGCGGCACTCCGCAGTGGCCATCTACCAGGACGAGGCCAAGCACCTGGCGGACAACCCGCGGTTCGGCTACTTGGGCGAGCGTGCGCGGGAGTTCCGCGAACTGTGGATCGGGGTGCTCCGGCGCGGCGTCGCCGACGGCAGCTTCCGCGCGGATCTCGACGTCGAGATCGCCTTCCGCTTCATCCGCGACACCGTGTGGGTGGCCGTGCGCTGGTACCGGCCGGGCGGGCCGCGCAGCGTCGACACCGTCGCCACCGAATACCTGTCCATCGTGCTGAACGGGATCTCCGCCGGCACGTGAACCGGACGCGTCCCGCCGCGGGACGCGTCACCGAGGCCACCGGCCGCCTCCCCACGGTGCGGCCGGTGCAGCACAACAGCAGGAGAACACCATGCCCGAGGCATACATCATCGATGCGATCCGCACGCCCACCGGCAAGCGGGGCGGGTCGCTGTCCGAGATGCACCCGGCCGACCTGGGTGCGCACATCATGAAGGCGGCGGTCGAGCGCAACGAGATCGACGCCGGAGCGATCGACGACGTGGTCTTCGGCTGCGTCGACGCGATCGGCGGACAGGCCGGGAACATCGCCCGCACGGCATGGCTGGCCGCCGGGCTCCCGGAGGAGGTCCCCGGCACCACCGTCGACCGGCAGTGCGGGTCCTCGCAGCAGGCCATCCACTTCGCCGCGCAGGCGGTGCTCAGCGGCACCTCCGATCTCATCCTCGCCGGCGGCGTGCAGAACATGAGCCGGATACCCATCAGCGCGGCCATGCTCGCGGGCCGCGAGTTCGGCTTCGACGACCCGTTCTCGGGCTCCGAGGGCTGGCGGGCCCGCTACGGCGACCAGGAGGTTTCCCAGTTCCGCGGTGCGGACATGATCGCGCAGAAGTGGGACATCTCCCGGCTCGACATGGAGGAGTTCGCGCTGCGCAGCCACCAGCGTGCCCGCGCGGCGATCGCGGAAGGCCGCTTCGATCGGGAGATCGTGCCCGTGGCCGGGTTCACCACCGACGAGGGCCCGCGCGAGACGACGATGGAGAAGATGGCGGGGCTCAAGCCGCTGTCCGAGGGCAGCCGGCTGACCGCGGCCGTCGCCAGTCAGATCTCCGACGCCGCCTCGGCCACGCTGGTCGCGTCCGAGGCCGCGGTGCAGCGGTTCAACCTTCGCCCGCGCGCCCGCATCCACCACATGTCCGTACGCGGTGCCGACCCGGTCATGATGCTCTCGGCTCCGATCCCCGCGACGCAGTACGCACTGGACAGGGCCGGTCTGGGCATCGACGACATCGACGTGGTCGAGATCAACGAGGCCTTCGCGTCGGTGGTGCTGTCCTGGCTCAAGGACATCGGCGCCGACCCGGCCCGGGTCAACCGGAACGGCGGGGGCATCGCCCTCGGGCACCCGCTGGGTGCGACGGGGGCGAAACTGTTCGCGACGATGCTGTGCGAGCTCGAGCGCACGGGCGGCCGCTACGGCCTGCAGACGATGTGCGAGGGCGGCGGCACGGCCAACGTGACCATCATCGAGAGGCTCTGACAAGCTTTTCTCAACGCGCGGGAGATCACGAAAAGACATCGATTCGGCGGCCTCCGGGCAAAACGCCCGGAGGCCGCCCGCCGTTGTGGCAGACCCCACCTTTCCGGACGGTATGGTTGCCCGGGATGTCTACACGGGAAGGGGTCAGATGAACAGATGTCGATGGGGGATCGCGGCTGCTGCCGCCGCGTCCGTTGCCATCGTGAATCCAGCGCTGGCGCAGGCGCAACCGCAGAAGATCGACTGGGTCGACTGCCCGGAGTACCTCGGTTACATGGACCGTGGCGCACTGCCCGCGGACCTGGATTGGCAGTGCGGGGAGATGAAGGTCCCCGTCGACTATTCCGACCCTGACGGACGTCAGATCGAGGTGTCGGTCAGCCGGATCCCGGCCGAGAACCCCGAGGCCAGCAAGGGTGTGCTCTTCGGCAACCCGGGCGGACCGGGCGTGCAGGCTCTGGACTTCTGGCTGCAGGGTGCGGACGGCCCGGAGAACCGGCTGCACAAGGACTACGACCTGGTCGCGGTGGAACCGCGCGGTCTCAGCTACAGCGGCGGGGTGGCATGCGACGCCCCGGTGACGGCCATGCTGGACCCGGGTGCGGCCTACAAGGCGTGCATGGCTGCGGATCCGGAGCTGGTGCAGTCGTTGACCACCGCCAACACCGCGCGGGACATGGAGTCGGCCCGCGAGTCCCTCGCTGCCGAGAGCGGCCGGGACGAGGGCGGTGCCGGGGACGGCAAGATGGATTACCTGGGGTACTCCTACGGCACGTACCTGGGCGCCACCTACGCGACCCTGTACCCGGAGCACTCCGGGAGGCTGGTACTGGATTCCGCGGTCAACCCGGACTGGGTGTGGAACGAGCAGGCGGCGCAGCAGGCGGAGGCCCGCAAGCAGCGGACCAACGACATGTTCGCGTGGATCGCCGAGCACGACGACACCTACCACCTGGGCGACACCCCCCTGAAGGTCTTCCACACGTGGAAGGGCATCACCGACAAGGAGGTCAGCGGCGGGATGAACCTCACCCCGCCGGACGCGCAGATGGGGGACCTGCCGGAGTTCCTGCGGCCTGTCGGCGAGCCGGTTCTGGGCGTCGTCAACGCCACCGCCGAGCCGCGCGCGCGTCTCGACGGCGCGGTGCGTGCGCTCACGGGGCAGGACAACGGCAAGGCCACCAGCGGTATCACGGGCGCCACGCTCAATGCCGCCGGTGACCGCGAGATGTGGCCGGTGGTCGCCTACCGCATGCAGGACGTCCAGAAGTACGGGGCGGGCACGATGGTCGGCGGTACGCGCCTGTCGGATCCGCCGCAGCTCACGACGGACGACGTGCTGTTCACGGCGGTCACGTGCAACGAGAACCCGCAGAGCGGGGACCCGGTGCAGGCGGCGCTCGCCGACGTCAACGGGTCGACCGGCGGCAACGCCTACGACGTCATGGCGCAGCGCGCCCGTGGCGGCGTGGACTGCGCGGGCTGGCCGGCCAGCAGCGAGCCGGTGGAGATCGACGGCAGCGGACTCGAGCAGAAGCCGCTGGTGCTGCAGAGTCAGCGCGACGCGATCACCCCGTACCAGGGCGGCGTGGAGATGGCCAAGGAGCTCGGCGGCGTCCTCGTGACGGTGCAGGGCGGTGACCACGGCGTCTTCGCCCGCGGCAACGAGCCCGTGGACCGGCTGGTCACCGACTACCTGGTCGACGGCGTCACGCCGCAGCCCCAGGTGCTGCCGGAGGCTCCGATCCGCACGCCGCTCACACCGCCGATGCCGGCGCCGCAGCCTTCCGGGGACCAGGCGGCGGATCAGGCGGACGCGGCGATGGCCCGGGGTTTCTCCGCGGCCGCGGATGCCGTCACGGAGGCGGCGCAGGGCGTCGATCAGGCCGTTGCTCAGGCCACCGGGACCGCTCAGGCCACCGGGACCGCTCAGGCCACCGGGACCGCTCAGGCCGCCGGGAACC